>CAZHCC010000033.1:0-7844 GCA_964530975.1 uncultured Candidatus Saccharibacteria bacterium | reverse complement strand
ACTTATGGATAGCTCCAGGTCAGTTGCGGAAACCCACAAAACCCCTTTTTCGGCATTTAGGGCAATATTCTTTAGGATTTCTAAGGTAGGTTTTGTACTCACAGCCTTACTTACTGCAGATAAGGCCTTTTGAAGATTTGTTTTTGTAACGTTTAACTTCATAGATTATGTGAGTTATAGTAGCATAAATACTTATAAGAATTAAATTCCTTGAATACCTTTTTTGTATTTCAGCTTTATAGAATGAAGCTCGGAAAATTTGTTTTTCTTTTGTGGATTTATCTACACAATAGGATGATTTTGAGGGAAAAATTGTGGAAAAATTGATTGAAAATAGAAACAACTTTTATTGTGAAATACTTCATTAGAGCTTTCTTTATATTTGAATTTCCTCTATCCAATTAATAAAATAGTATGTTCAAAGTCTGCAAATTATGATCATAGTTTATAAACAAAATTTGTTTTTTTTATACACATACCAAGTGCCGATACATAGGATCTTTTATAAATTTAGTTATTAGCGCTATATTTTTTATTCAATAAATATTCACATCGATTATTCTTTATCCCAAAGCAAAATATATGCTTTTCCACATTTCCACCTCCTATACTAACTGACTTACTAATAAATCTAATTTAATTTTATATAAATATATAGAACAAAAAATAAGTATTCATAAGTTTATAAATTGAAGTAGGTTTAACTTTAGTCTATTCTTAGGTAATGGAAGAAGAATTAAAGAATTTACATCCTTCACTTCAAATAATAAGAGCAATTGTATACTCATTATCTTTAAACTTTGTCCTCCTTATATTAGTTAATACAAATTACTTACTTCAAGAGAACCTTTATGGATCAATTGCATTCTTTGGAGTACTACTTGTTGGTTTGGAAGCTTTTTTTACATCAAGATATTTAAATTTGCATATACAAACACAGAATAAACATAAAAATTATGAATTAACACACCATTTATTGAACCATTCTTTTTATCCTGTAATTGCTTATTTAGCAATTTGTTTATTTTTGCTTGTGGAGAATAATATATCACTATCTTATGGAATCATTATTATTAATTTATTCATGACTAGTTTATATCTATATTTTCTCCCTTATCATGTTTTATTTAATCACAAAGACCATTTACCTACAAAATACTCTTCATTGAAAATAGATTTAATTAATTTCATTTTTAAGTTTTTCAGTTTTTACATTGTCGTTTTGACAATTTATACCTTTTATTCACAATCCAGAATTACCATTTATTATTTAGTAACTAGTCTTTTAATGCTTACTTTTCTATATCTTTTTTTTCATATATTTAGAAAACATGAATATAAGTCATTCCTGAATATATTTATTGCATTAATTTTTACTGTAATTTATACTTTTTTTTCTGTCACATTAAATACAAATAATCCAAATGTTAATGCTATGATATCTACACTCTTCTTTTACCTGACTTCCGCTATTTATTATCATAAAGTCGATGGTAATTTATCGTATAAAACATTAATTGAATATGGAGCGATAGGCTTGATGGTTTCAATAATAATATTTTCTATTAGATGAAAAAAACTTTAAATATAATTTTTATTTTTTGTTCTTTACTAGTACTAATTTTTTCTTTTCAGGATGTTAAAGCAGTTACACCCGACTTTCAGCATATCATTACTGCCAGTTATATTGTAGAGGAATCAAAACAATCAAAAGCAGTTTATAATGTAAAGACAACTAATACATTTAGCTCCAACTATTTAACAAGTTTTTTCCTTCGACTCCCATTTGAACCTCAAAATATTAATACTAAGGATAGTAGTACCCCAATTAAGATAAAAAGTTTAAATAAAGTATCTGCAATAAATATTTATGAATTGGAAATTGAATTTCTTCGGCCAGTTGTTGGCAAAGGGAAAGTCTTTGATTGGAGTTTTGAATTTCTAATAAATAATGTAATTCTCTCTCATGGAATGCAAAGTGCAATTATACTTCCGACTTTTGCAAATGATATACATATTATTTCTTATAATATAAATTTATCCCTTCCAAAGGCACTAGGTGATATAAAATATGTTTATGGTAATGCTGGCATCCTGGATTCAGGTGTAAATTACTTCTTAAATTTCGTTGCAACTAGAAATCAGACTCCGAATGTCCTAGTACTTATCGGACCAAATCAACAGTACAAGCTTGATATTTCCACAAATGAGGAGCTCGATAATCCTATATCCCTTCCTTTAAATAATTTATATCAACAGGTTTATTTTTCGGAATTCCCCAAAAGATCGGAAAGAAATTCAAATGAATCAAATGAGTTCATTCTACGCAAAGGAGATAAGATTTCAGGTATTATAGATACAAAACTTGGTAAAGAAACAAGTCGAGATAAAGGAATGATTTATTCTTCTAGTATTGATGTATTCAAAAATAAAGTAGCTGGTTTGCCTTTAAGTGGACTTTCGTCCAAACAAAAGGCTGAGAAGATTTATCTCGATCTTTTACCTTCATATTCTATTAATCAATATAATATTTCTTTAGATAATAAAGTTGAATTAACACCAGATAAATTGGTACTCAATATTGAAGAAGCAAATCAATTATATAGAGAATTACTAGGAGAAGCCGGAATTGAATCAAGGGGCGTCTATGGATATGTTTTTCCCATCCAACCGTTTGAAAGAAATGAATACTTGGTGGAACAGCATATATGGACGGAGTTCTGGGATGGCAGTGAATGGATTTCTACAGATCCAGCATGGCTTCTTTCTTCTAAAGGTATAAATTATTTCGATAATAATTTATATCATCATCTAAAGTTTGGTAACTATTTCGAGATAAAGGATTTGACTACATTTATAAATACCAAAAGATTTACAAAAATTACTCCCCTTTCGGAATTCTCGGAGATTCAAATCAAAAATTCACTTGAGATATCTTCAAATAGTTTGGTTTATCTGAATAAAGAATTGAAAATAAGACTATTCAATGATTCGAATCAGATCTTAGATATCAGATCCATAAAGGCCAGCTCTAATGATTCTAATATTGATATAAATGAGAATATTTTATCAAAGCCAATTAAAATTTATCCAAACGAGGAGTACTTGACAACTGTAAATCTAGATTATGGATTTATTCTTTTTAACCGGTCATCGGATATTAGTTTGAATTCAATAATAACTACAGGAAGTGGGAATGATAATATAAAAAATCAAAATATGAATATTACAATTCAATCAAATATCTCCAGCTATATTTCCTATTTAATAATCGGATTATTTATATTTATTGGAGGAGCAAGTATATTCGGACTTAGTCTATATAAGGTTAAAGTAAGATAATTACTTCCTTATAATATTCATCAAAGAATAATTATCAGTATTTCTACTTTGTTTCTCTATTTTGTCCCAATTATTTATGACAAATTGGAAGAATGACTCCAAGTTCATATTAACAGCTTCAATTACTTTTTTAATATCGGCATTCTTTGAATCATCTATTTCTTTACACACAAGGACTTCATCACTTTCTGTCATTTTATCTACAATCATTGGAAGTAAATTTCTAAAGAATTCCTTCTCATATGAATTGACATCATATTTTTTTAGATAACTTTTCTGGAGCAATTTCACTAGCTTCTTCTCTTTCAAAACTGACTTATTGAAATATCCGAATCCTAAGTTATAAAGAAAAGTCGGCAAACCAAATAAGATGATTTTTTGTTCCTTAAGTTTACTAAAAATCTTATATTTATTTGTAATTTTCTTTACATCTTCAAGAAAATCGAAATTATTAATATCAAAAAATTCCTGTAAATTTTGCTTATCGTCATTTACGAATCGGATTATATCCTTCAACTTTATATAGGAATAATTATTATTATGTAATTCTGATGAGATTAATTCTAATGACGAAGTAATGGAAGTTTCAATAGAAATATCTTCAAATAAATCCATAATCTGGAAATAGAGCTTATAATCAACCAAATATTTATTTAAACCTCGTTTATCATTAAAAATACCAAACCCGTATTTACTAAAATCATTATCACAATAATCCCAAATATATATCTGACCATTTTGTTTGAGGCTTTTTATAAGCTTAACAAGTAATTTAAGTATGCTTATTGAAAAGCGTATATTTATCCTTTCAGAAATGACACAAGCCTGTTCAAGCAAATTGATAATCTCAGTATTTTCAAACCGCTTCCATGTTAGCTCAAAGTCTATATTATCAAAGATTTCATCATTAATTTTATCAAGTTGTCTAATTGGTGCGGTTATTAAGGAAATATTTTCCAGTGTTTTTTTGGGATTATATCTATCAATATATGTTAGCCTGTATAATGCATTAAAAAAGAGACCATCAAATTTTGTAAGTATTTCAACAGGGAATGAAGAAAGTACATTATCCAAAAGAATAAAATCATATTTATCTTTGATCTCTAATGAATCTGCATCAATATAATCATATTCAAAGTTATTACTTTCAAATATCTCTTTAAAAATATCATTTTCTTCAATATATTTATCAAATAATTGTTTTGAATATTTATTGATAAATATAATAGTAAACCTCGAATTTTTATAAATCTTGGTTTTTTGTGCTTTATCGATCTTTATAATCGAATTAATAAAGTTACTTATATTTTGTGGATTAAATTCGTATGCAATTATCAAAGTATCAATTTGAGTCTTGTCAGTACTGGCCGAGTAATACTTAAGAGCATTTATCCTGTTCAGAAGGCTTTTTTCCTGCGATGCAGGGAGTTTTTCATTTTTTTCTATCAAAATATCATTTAATAAACTTAATCCTGAATTATTAGGCTCACTAAATGGAATGAAATCACTAATTGTAAATTTATTTTTGGTTTTGAAAATGTCTATAAACGTTTCAAGGGTTAGTTTTGTATAGTTAAAATATGTGATTTTTATGGATTTAATTAAATCAATAAAAAAATTATCCTTATATAGGATTGTCTGTTTTATGGGTTCAATGCCCGCCCAATCCCTCTGCTTTTCTGTCAAAACACTAAGTCTTTTCTTAAAGTTTAATTGCCAGAATGTCTCATTAAAGATTATTGCAGGGTAAAAAATATCCTCCCCTAATTCGTCAAGCATCCTAAATAGATTCTTTAATCTATGCTCAATAATGCTAAGTTCAAGTTCCTCTGCAAAGATAAAATTATCCACGTTCAAGGATACAATAAATAATTTAGAATTAATAATTAATAATTAAATTATTTTATATCTAGCAATCTTCTAAAAGTATGCAAGTCCCTATATTTATATTTATTTGTCCAGTTAAATCCTTGTGATTCATCAAAAAGCAGGCTTTCAATATATGTGAGTAAATCATCTATACTCGCAATTTTATATGTTTTGTAATCTGAAGGCGGGTTCATACTGCTTAGTTCCAGTTCTTTTCGCAATTCTTCTTTATACCATTCTTCAAGTTTTTTATTTTCTTCATCGATAGGATCCTCTTCTTTTTTATCAATTAAGTTTTGTAATCTTTGCCTTGAATCAAGGTTTAAAACATTAAATTCCGGATATCCAAAATCGAATATTTTAATTTCTGCTTTGCCATAATCATTCCTTTTAACGCCAATATTGGAATTAAAAAGCAATCCTAAAATCCATAAATTTTCATCATCATTCCAGTTCTGATTTTGATGAAAGCTTTGTAAATCGGGAATAAATCCAAGCAATACAGAATGCGTATAAGCTTTATAAAAATCTCTCAGTAATTCCAGGTTATTTCCAATATTTTCCTTGACTGCTTTTTCAAAAGGATCATTATCATCTAATTCTTCAAGTGAGTTTACAGATCTTATCTTGTGTAAAGCTTTTACAAATTTTTCATTATATTCATTTTCAGGCAGTATTACTTTATTTGGTCCTGTTATATCTTCTATTTTTTCTTCCAGAAATTCCTGTATTGTCTGAACTTTTATATTTTGAGAGTTCTTATCCTGAATAATTATAAAATATGTTTCTGCAATAAATTCTTTTCCAAAACAAAATATGAAATTATCATACTCTCTTTGTTTTTCTAAAATATATTTTTTAGCTTCATTAAGACTGATTTTTTCCTTTTCTGAATCGTCTTTTGTATAAAATCTGCCTATTTTGATTATAATTGGTAAAGTATTTCCATCTTTTTTTCTCAAAATTGCCTTATGAACAATCGACTCTTTGCCTCTATAAAGCTCTTCATCAGTTATATTTTCGATAATATCTTCTTGCTCAGAAAAAAAGTTTCCATTCTTCTTTCTATTCATAATCAAGTATACGGGTTAATAGTATATGCTACAATTCTTTATGCACAAAGAATATTTGCAGGAGGGACCCTTAAGTAAATTTTCACAAACTGTGAAAGATTTTGCCAAATACATTGATGGTGAAGGTTTGGGTTTAATGTTTAATATTCAATACAATGTAGCAGGAGAATTAGGACCAAGACAAGATCCATGGAAAACAAATGAAGAGAGAAATGAGTTGCTACATAGGGAACATCAAAAGCGCACTGCTGAAGATATTTTAAAATCAACTTATACATTTGGCTGTGATGAATTTGGTATTTTAATTGCAACAATTGCAAGATTTAAAGGCATTCCAACAAAATATATTCAGTGCAGTGATCCTACAAAAGAAAGGTTTGCCTGGTCATGTTTATTTAGAATTTTATCTTGATTCTGGTACTTATCTTATGGATTCCACTAAAGGAACTATGATTAAGATTAATCACGATAACGAAAAGCAAAACCTTTATAGATCAAGAAGTCATAAACAAATGGTCGAAGCTGCTTTTGGTTTAGACCCAAATGATGCAGGAATTTTTTCTCATGAGGATTTGATTAAAATACTTGAGAAAACAAATATTGAATATGTAAAAATGACTGATTTTAAATTGGAGGAATAATTTTAATGCAAAATAAAGAAATATTTGAATACTGGCATAAAAAATTAAAAGACTTTGAACTTTTGCAAAGTATAAAGTCAGGAAAAGAGGCTGAAGTTTATAAAGTTCTTTCAAACGGTAAAATTTATGCTTTAAAAGTTTATAAAAACCGTGTAAATCTCTCCTCAAGAAATGAGTACAATCAGGGTAAGTGGATTCGTGAAAAATCTTTTATGAAAATGGGATAGTACATGGTGATTTGTCAGAATATAATATTTTATGGTTTGATAATAAACCGTGGATTATCGACTTTCCCCAGTCAATTGATATCAAAAAAAATGATAATGCCAAAGACTTTCTGGAAAGGGATTTGGAAAATATTATCAAATACTTTTCCAGATTTATAGAAATTGATATGGATATTTTGGATCTTTTGCAAAAGATCAGATAATTTTGATAGTTTTTCTCGCTATTTTGAATATCTCTCTTTGGAAAGTGCATTCATAGTCAAAACAACCAAGTTGATCTTAAGGTCAACTTGGTCTAAAATATAGACTATGAAAACAATAAAAGCAAAAGAGTTGAGGACTACGCTTAAAGAGAAACTTGAGCTTGTAGAAAAAGGTGAATCTTTTACGATTATTTATCGTTCAAGACCTATTGCTAAACTAATTCCAGTAAATGCAGGGACAGATAATGCAAATGGAGAAAAGATTCTTGAATCTATAGAAAAACTTGGACTTAAGGAAACAATTTATTCCAATGATAAAAGAAGTATTAAGGAGATTTATGATGAAATCATTTCTGAAAAATTAGCAAAATATAATCCGGAAACTCAAAAATGAAGAGGGTTTATTTAGATTCTTCATTTGTGCTTGAAATACTTTTACAAAGGGAAAATAAAGTAAGTTGTATTAAAATACTGAAAAGTAAAAACACT
>CAZHCC010000032.1:0-7946 GCA_964530975.1 uncultured Candidatus Saccharibacteria bacterium | reverse complement strand
GACCCGCATTACAACACTCAACGGGTTTATCGAGCTCTCGCGGGCGTGGTCGGTCGCCGCGCGTGTCGGTCGTATCCGCAGCGATGGTGTCGACGCCATCGGCTACTCCGGCATTGCTTCCACGTGGTTCTGGTAGTCGCGGTCAACCGAATCGGGCGTGGCGCGTTGTTACTCTCATAGCCGATTTTTTCGGTCTTTGCTGAGGGTAAAAAAATCGATGGATATAGCACAACAACAAATGCCGGTCTCCCAGAAGGTAGAAGCACAAATCTCACCCAATATTCAAGATTTTATCACTACTCCTGGGGTACAATCCAACCAATCTTCAGATAACTTATTAGATAACCCAAGCCAAGTTCAGCAAATACTTGGAGCAGGCTCAGGTGTTCAGGAGCAGCCTTTGCAAATGCCATCACAGCCCGTCGTACAGCCTCCTTCCCAAAACATGCCTCAAAGTCCTCAACTACCACCACAACCTAATTATCAACAAGCCCCGATCATGCAATCGGCGACACCACAACCTTTCGCTCAGGTAAATACAACTCAAATTAATATTAATCCTACAGAAATTCCGGAATTTCTTCAAAATCCAGCTCAGGCTCAAAAGGATATTGAAGATCAAATGCGTAAAGCAAAAGAGGAATTAGCACTTAAGGAGCAGCAATCTCAACCCAATACCTATCAGGCCCCGGATAAAAGACAAAAACCACAATTCAATAATCAACCATCCCAGGATATGTCAAAGCCAAATGATATGGATGCGACACCATTAAATCAGGCTATTGGTAATAAAAAGTATCCAAATATCAGTGAGCTCCTTGATGTAGTCGTAGACAAGGATGCATCTGATTTACATCTTACTGTAGGATATCCACCTTTTATAAGAATAGATGATAAACTTGTACCTATGGGTGCGACCTTAGTCAAGGAAGATGTGAAGACATTAGTATCTCAGTCCCTAACACAAAACCATAAAGAATTGCTTGAAGTGAATAGAGAAGTTGACCTCTCATATCAGCATAAAGAGCGTGGTAGATTTAGAATTAATGCTTATTATGAAAGAGGTAACATTGCTGCTGCATACCGTCTTATACCCCAAAGGATAAAAACTGTTACCGATCTCGCATTACCTACAAACTTGATAGACTTTACAAGACTTTCACAAGGTTTATTTCTTGTAACCGGACCTACAGGTTCGGGTAAATCAACAACACTTGCAGCATTAATTCAGTATATTAATGATAATTTCCCCAAGCATATTATTACCATTGAAGATCCTATTGAATATATTTACCCTAGAGCGTCAGCTCTAGTAGATCAAAGAGAGCTGGGTGGCGATACTCATAGTTGGACTATTGCACTCAAAAGCGCATTGAGACAGGATCCGGATGTAATATTAATCGGTGAGCTTCGTGACTTTGATACAATTCAAGCTGCAATAACATTAGCAGAAACTGGACATTTGGTGTTTGCAACCCTTCATACCAATTCAGCAGCACAATCAATTGACCGTATTATAGATGTATTCCCACCTCATCAGCAGCAGCAGATTAGAACTCAGCTTGCCGGCTCACTCAAAGGCATACTTTCTCAAAGACTTGTACCTATAATTGGTGGAGGGCGGAGAGCTGTTACTGAATTACTTATAATGACACCTGCAGTACAGAATCTAGTGCGCGAAGGCAAAACATACCAGATTGATAACGTTGTGGCCACAAGTGCTGATTTGGGCATGTCTTCACTTGAGAAGTCACTAGTTAAATTAGTAAGAGAAGGCAAAATTACAGCATCCACAGCACAGGACTATGCCATAAGACCCGATGAGATAATAAAATTATTAAAAAATAATAATTTGAATTAGAAAATTATGAATAACTATTTTTATGAGAAGAGTATTTACGATTCTTCTCATTTTTTTTGTAATTAATAAAAATAATTGACAAATCGGTCTGAATTTATTTTTATGTAAATGTAATACCATGAAATTCAAGTATAGAATCATTGACACAACTAATAGGCAAAGAGCTGGGGATATAGAAGGAGAATCCTCAGAACAAATTGCAGATTCCTTTTTATCCCAGGGATTTACTATTCTTGAATTAAAGCCCCATGGATTTAATCTTGATAAATTAAAGTCTTTAAATGTTGGAGGAATTCCATTCAAAGATAAAGTTGTATTCATGCGGCAAATGTCATTCATGATAAATGCTGGTTTGCCTTTAACACAAGCTTTGGAAATAGCCAAAGAGCAAATCACAAATAATAGCTTTAGAGAGAAGATAGATCGGGTTATCAAGAGTGTTTCCTCTGGCGCTACATTATCGCATTCATTTGATAAAGAAAAGGGAACTTTAGATTTTGTAACAACAAATTTACTAAAAGCTGGTGAAGAGTCAGGTAAATTGGATATGATTATGAACCGGGTCGCCGATGATATGGAAAAGAAGCAGGAGTTCCAAGGCAAGGTCACCGGTGCTTTAATTTACCCTATCGTAATTATTATTGCCATTATTGGTGTAGTAATCGCATTGCTTGTATTTATGATACCTCAAATGAGTAAGCTCTATGCAGGTTCAAAGGCAAAGTTACCATTCCTTACTCAAATTGTACTGGATGCAAGCAATTTCCTTACACAAGGTCCGGGAGGTTTAATACTAGGGGCATTAGTTATATCAGGAGTAATAGGATTTATTTATTATCGCAAAACCCCTTCAGGCAGGTTTGTTACAGATAAGTATCTTTTGAGAATACCTATATTTGGTGAATTAGCAAAAAAATCTCAAGTAGCTACCTTTGCCAGGACCTTTGCCATGCTGATTACAGCTGGTGTACCTATTCTTGATGCACTCAAACTGGTAGGAGACTCTACAACAAATATGCTATTTAAATTAGAAATATTTGAAGCACGCAAAAAAGTAGAGAAGGGGCTTCCGCTTTCTGCTCCACTTATGAATGGCGAGGCCTTCCCGATATTATTAGGTCATATGGTTAAGGTTGGTGAAGAAACAGGTAAAATAGATGAAGTTATAAGCAAAGTCGGCGAACAATATGCCAAAGAAGTCGATATGATGGCAACTAATCTTTCCAGATTAATGGAGCCGATAATTCTTATTTCCATGGGTTTTGTAGTGGGAGGTTTGGCTCTTGCAGTATACTTACCGGTACTAAACCTCGGATCAGCAATTGGTGGTTAAATTTCTTAATTTATATTTTAATTAAGTCAAGTAATTGAAAACATTTTAAATTTTCTATAAATTGATATTGGAAATGAAAACTAATATAAATTCCAAAAAAGGGTTTACTCTGTTAGAACTGATGGTTGTTATTGTAATCATCGGTGTGCTGGCAGCTGTATCTGTCCCTATCATCTTGAATGTCCAAAGAGATTCAAGAGATGCACAAAGACAAACTCAACTTGAAGCAGTAAGAATTGCTGCGGCAAAGGTCATTACGGCAAAAGGCGGAGCAACTGTTCTGGTCAGAACTAATGCTACATGCAATACCGCAGTAGTGGCAACTAAACCAGATGAAGAAACGAGCTCAACAACTGAAGTAACATCATTTTTTGTTTGTCCAGCAACTGGTAACTCTGGCGCTGAGAAAGTGAATTTGACCGATAATAACATATTGATTCCCATAGAGGGTTCTCTAGCTTGTCCTTATCCTAGTGCCGGTAAGGGTATTGTTTTCTACATTGATCCTGGAAGTGCATCTTCTACAGGCAAAATTGTATTCTGCAAAGAAGGCGGAGGGACACAGAACCTAGAATTTAAACAAAAATAATTGAATTTAAATTACAAAAGAGAGCCATATATTGGCTCTCTTTTTTTTTGTCAGAAATTCAAGCTCCATTTACCTTCAAAACTTCTTTTTATTAAATCCTCTAATTCCATTTCGCTCAAAACCGGAATTAATTCAGGGATAGGGATATTAATTATCTCAGAAAGCTGGTCTGCTGTGTATGATTGGATTATAAGCTGCTCTATTACTTTCCTATAATTGGAAGGAAGTTTATCTAAATGAATTGAATCTTGTTTTAAAGGTATATTTTGGGGGATTTGAGATAGGTAATCAGTATCGATGTCATTTGGATCAAAGGTTAGTCTTGCGACCCCTTCCTTGATCAATAAATTGCATCCCTGGCTATTTTGACGTGTGATATCAGCAGGTAGTGCATAAACATCACGGTTATACTCAAATGCCTGCCTTGCTGTTATCAGAGAACCGCTCTTTATAGCGGCTTCAATGACCAAGGTTGATTTCGCAAGACCTGCAATAATCCTATTACGTGAAGGAAAGAACTCTGCTCGTGGTTCTGTTCCCGGCTCAAATTCACTTATTATACAGCCATTGTTTTCCAGTAATTTTTCGTATAAACGGGTATTTATTGCAGGATAGGGAATATCAACACCATTACCGAGAACGGCTATACAGTGCGCATTATTATTGATTGCTGTAATATGACTAATAGCATCTATCCCAAGCGCCAGTCCGGAAACAATAGAGTAATTCTGCTTTGCAAGGAATTCTGTATATCTTTTTGTCTGTATATCTCCATATTCAGAGTATTTGCGTGTCCCAACAATAGCAATTGATTTTGGGGGGCTTGGTATTAAATTGCCTTTGGTATAGATAATAATGGGAGCATCAGGTATATGTTTGAGTAGTTCTGGGTAATTCGTGTCTAGAAAAGTATTTATTTGTATATTTTTCTTTTGGCATAATTCAATTAGATCGCCGGCTAAATCAAATTGTTTATTAAAATTATTTTTAAACTCATTTAAAAGCCTTGGCGATAAAAAACGATTCACATCTGTAAAATTTATTCTTGAGTCCAAAATATTTGGAAATGAATTAATCAATTTAAGTATACCTATATTCCCAAATCCATTAAGCCTCTTTAAAGAAATCAGATTCTTAAGTCTATTAATTTCCATTAACTTTTATATTAACAGAAATTTTTATCAAGACTATATTGCGGAAAAATTTCGATTGGTACAGGAAACTCAATAATTCTTTATCGGAAACTTTTTTGCTTTATACGGATAAATCTTGAAAATTTCACTGAGCTGTAAATTTATCTGGAATAAAAAATCCTCCAGGATTTCTCTTGGAGGAGGGGCATTGCTAAACAATACTAGTATTTATTTACTAAATGTCAAGTATTAAGTGTCTTCTGATTACATCGGGTGTACAAGTTAATAATAATTTTGTATACAGTACCATATTATATGTTTATCTTAAGGGTGTTAAGCTCATCGAAGCTTTCTCTAATATTATTAAAATGTTCCAAAGTATGAAAAATATGTACTATTGATTCAGCTATTAACTCTGTCTCATGTTGGGTCTTTTGTAAATAGGTATTTTGTAAATTATTCTTTTTTATTTTTTGATAGTTTTCCCAAACTTCATTGCGCCACTTGACTATAGTTTGACGGAATTCGTATTTTGCAAAGTCACTAAATATCAATCCTCCAATTCCCCAAATATCAAATTCTTGAAAAGCAAGATAGGACATAATCTCGGGAATAGTTTCAAGTAGAATTTCATTTACCAGCATGAAATCGTCATATTCATCATAATCAGTATCAATAAGGGTTTGAAGAAGGTCGGAATTTATATGAGCATTAATTCCAAGCAACATAAGGATAAACGGATCAAGTTTCGACTGGGAGTATTTTATATAGCTAAGCCAGGGAGTAGAGATTTTTGAAGTTAATAAATACTGATTTATCGGTTTAAAATATAAATTCGCAAAATGAATATCCAAAAGCTCGAGAGTACTAGTATTCTTGAATTTCCCTCGAGAGCTATATTCATACACTTTTTGAGTAACTTTGGAATAAACCAGTAAAAATGATTTTAATGTAAAAAGAGTAGAGTCTTTTTCAAATCGTAATTGTAACTCACCCATTTGATTTATAACATCCTTGATTGATGAATGTTTAAGATGTCTTAAAGCAATAGTATTTACACGAGACTCATCCATTGATAATCCAGTATATTTTTTCTGTAGAATTTAGCTAATAATTATTATTAAGATGCTTATACCGGCAGGAGCTGTAATTCCAGAAGGTATTTTGTCAGTAACCGATAGGCCTAATGATTTTGAAATCAAAGCAACCCGACTGTCTTTGGAGCCGGTAAGGTCGATGATTATATTTTCTTTGACTATGGTGGAATTTACCTTTTCTTTATTCAAAACAATATATTCCGGGCCTAATGCTGAAACTTTGGTTAATGTCATATTGAGCGAATTATCCGGCGTCTTATTGGTTGTAATAATACCGATATTTAATTCTGAAGGTTTAGGATTTTGAGAAATAGGGGCAATATTTATAATTTGTGATGCCTGCTCTCTGAGGATAATTGCCTGTTTTGTAAAAACAATTAAATAGTCTCCGTCCATAGCCTTGGTATAAAAAGAAGGATTACTTTTCTTTAGTAATTCGATATCCTTAATTCTTGCAATCGTTGGAATATCATTATCAACAGATATTAATGACTTTAGTTTTGAAAGCACTTCTTCGGGTGATTTATCTTTATCCTCAATTTCTGAAAGCTCCTGAGGTTTTGCATTTGTTTCTACCCTGAAGAAATATTCTTTAGAAAAAACAAATGCTATACCTATAAGAATTAATAAAAGAGAACTAATAATTAAGAATCGGTTTGTTAGTAAGTTCAAAAGCTTATTTGTAGAGAGGGATACTTTATCTTCTTTGGAGAGATATTTGATATTATTTATATCTATTTTACTTTCTGGAAGAAGAATTTCTATACTGCCAGGGATTGATGAGGGTGAGGAAGATTTATCAATGGGTTTTACAATTTTTTTATTATAAACTCTAAGTTTTTTCTTCTTCTTAGATGACATCTGATCAAATCTATTTCAGCATAAGATATCATTAAATAACCTCAACAACAAACCAGTTAAAGTTTGTATCCTGGGTCGATATATTTGCTTCATCAATCATAATCTTAAACCCTGACTTTGTTATATCGGTAATTGCGAATGGAATTGGCCTATCTTCAACTGTAACATTTATAATTGGTTTGATTGAATACGGTTTTTCAAATTTTACTTCTATTTCCTTCTTTCCTGCATGGAGTATGGATTTGCCAGCAGTATCACTATTTACTTTAACTTTTCCAATAATCTTTAGACCATTCTTTACCTGTAAATCATTTGAGTCTGTAAAGTTAATAATATTTGCAAGCTGAGAAAGTGTATTTTCAATCTTTTCAAATCTTGTAAGTATATCTGCAGAAGAGGTATTTAATGCGATATCTATATCATTTGCAGAAATTGTACTTGCTGACGAAGTATCTACATTAGCTGTTATAATTTCTGAGGATTTGGTAAAAAGTGGAGAAGTATAGGCTTTTATTTTGGCAGTACCTTTACCGGAATAATCTTCAAGAGCAATTGCAATATATGAATTATCACCGGATAAAGTTGCAATTCCATCGATTTCTGAAATATTTATTTTATCACCTCTTCTTATTGAAAGATTTATAGCGTTTTTTGCTTTTATATCTACAACTCCGGAATTTATAACTTCAACCAAATCACCCTGAACTGATTTTACAACTCCTAATATGAAGTCATTATTTCCTGACTGTTTTGACTTAACCACTTTTCTCCAGTCACGGCCAAGAGAGACGATATCTCCTTCAGTGATTGTCTTATCCTCAGCTTTAAATACTAGAATATTATTGTTTTTCTCTGTAAGTACAATATTTTCACTTGGAGTTTCAGTGATTTCGGTAATAGTATCTGTACTTGCTCCGAGAATATTTGAACTAACACTATCGTTAGCGGTTATGGGACTTTGGAATGAATCATCCTGCCATACTCTATAAAAATCTATATCAAGCTGATTATTATTACCTGATGCTGAAAGTCTAAGTGCAGATGTCATTGGAACTGCAGGTATATTTGTAGA
>CAZHCC010000031.1:0-7992 GCA_964530975.1 uncultured Candidatus Saccharibacteria bacterium | reverse complement strand
TACGTTGGACGCAGCCGACTGAACTTCTTTGATAATATTTGTAACTCTTTCTTCAAACTCACCTTGAAACTTGGTTCCTGCAATTAGACTTCCCATATCTAATGCCATCACTCTTTTGCCATTGAGCAGATCTGGTACATTTCCATTAACAATTCTAAGAGCAAGCCCTTCAGCAATAGCAGTTTTGCCTACACCAGGCTCTCCTATTAAGACAGGATTATTTTTTCTTCTTCGGGAAAGTATCTGAATGACTCTTGTAATTTCATTGGATCTTCCTATAACGGGATCTATTTTACCTTCCTTGGAGAGTTTGGTGAGGTCGCGTGAATATTTGTCCAAATTGGGGGTTTGTGACTTCTCAATTGAGGTATCACCCTCACCGACGACTTCAATAACAGCCTTTCTGGCTGATTCATATGTAATACTGGCTCTGGATAGAATCTGACTACCTAATCCCTCTCCTTCTCTAATCACACCTAATAATAAATGTTCTGCACCTACATATGTATGTCCAAGATTTTGAGCTTCAGTGAAAGCCAAATTTAAACTCTGTTTCGCCCTTGGAGAAAATTCAGCAGTATTTATTCCACTAATTGCAACTCTTTTATAAATCATTGAGTCAATATTGGCAGATATAGTTTCTGTACTGACTTTCAGCTTTTCAAAAACTCTTTGTATAATAATACTTCTAGTTAACCCTTCTAATAAATGTTCAGTATCAAGAAAAGTTGTTCCTACAGATAAAGCATATGTAGCCGATACCTGCAAGACTTCTTTCGCACTATTTGTAAAATATTGATCCATTTTTATATCATTAAAATTTTAGCAGAATATTCAAATGTTTGCCAATATGCATATTATTCGTCTGCCTAAAAAGATTACACGAATATAATAATTTTGATTTTCATAATAAAAAATGTCATTATGATATGTAATTCATACTGTCTTAAATAATATGATAGATAATTCCAAACCAATTCAATTATTACAAAATATTTCTCTGGATGATATAAATTCAATTGGTAAGTCAATTACTGTTTTAGCCAAATTTTTGCAAGAAAAACTTTCCATTCCTAATGGTTTTATTATTAGTAGATTTGGTTTTAACCAATATCTGGATTTAACCGATTTACATAAATACTTCCAGACATCATCAAAGGACAATGACAGAGCTGATCTAGGTCATGCTTTTGAGGCGTCAACCTTACCCGATCAATTAAAGTTGGAAATACTGAATGCTTATTCCAAAATTTCCGGTTTTACTGATGCATTTGTCAACCTTAAAGGGTTAATACTTGATAAAAACTCAAATGAGCTTTCTCATAGAACTTATAATGGCTTTGACATAAGAGGTGAAAAAGAATTAGTGAAAGCTATTGAAGAATTATACAAAGAGATTGTAATGGACAATGTTAATGTTATAGAAAAGTTCTTCACTGGTGAATTCACAATAGTATTATCAGTTCAAAAATCAATCCAAGCTGAAGCTTCTGGACTAATGTACACATCGGACATAATAACAAAAGATAATGCAAGACTTATAGTTGAAGCTTTATATGGACTTGAATCCGGTGCTGCACTTGATGGATTAGTACCTGATCAATATATTTTTGATAAAAACACAAATACTATAAAAGAAAAGCATATCTCCACTCAAGAGAATATGATTGTAAGACAACCTGGGTCAACCAATACCACACAGAAGGTTGCGATTTCTCCAGCTTGGCAAAAACGACAGAAGATTGATGATAAGCATATTATAGTTTTAGCCAAAACCGGATTAATTATTGAAGAGGAATTAAACGAACCCCAAATAATTTCATGGGCATATGAGTCCGGCAAAATCTGGATTACTTTTGTTGAAAGTTCCTTAAAGATTGAACCGTTTGAAATCAAGAAACCCTCTTTACAACAAACTATTGATGCAGAGATTGAAAATTCCTTGAATGGTACGGATTTGAATGTACATATTCCTGAGGAAGTAGCAAAAAATAAAGCAGTTTTAGTTGATTTAATATTAAAAGACAATAAACAAGAAATAAAAGAGACACCAAAAATGGATACTCAAAACTCAATAAATAAGAAATTCCAAAAAGAGCCTTTGCTTGAAGGCGCATTTGGCTCAGGCAAAGATGCACAAGGAGAAGTTGTATTTGCCCCAGAAGAAGCACATATTAGTAATATCCTCGTATTGAAAGGCGATGAAGATATTTCATCGGGACTAAAGGTGGCAGGATTTATTATTGAAGATGAGTCCGAAATTCTGGCTGAAAGGCTTTATGAATATTTCAAAGTTCCTGTTATTACTGGAGTACCGCTTGCCCGCAAAATACTTAAAGAAGGAGAAAAAATTATTATTGATGGATCAAATAATCATATCTATGAGTTAGTTGCTTATTCTGAGCAATTGGGAGAGGTTCAGATGAGCTTTACTACTGTTTCAGAAGAGAAGCAATCTAAATCAAGTTTTTCTTTTCCTGTTGAGAGAAGTAAGAATATCGAAATTCAGACGCAGCTTTCCCCCAAATTTCTAGATGATGACGAACCTGATATTGAAGTAATTGAGAATGATAAAGTATCTGAATCAAGGTCAATATTATCAGATATTAGCGAAGTACATATTGAGCAGGCCGCAAAAAAGATGCCAAGTCTTCAGACAACCTCAACTCTTAAGTCAACACTATATGAGGATCAAAAAGTAAAAATAGAAAGAAAGCCAATTCAAACTAGTTTTAAATCAGTTGAAAGAGAAAAAGAAACTGATGACTCAAAAGATTTATCAAAATTGCTAGACTTAGTTCAAGAGGATTCACATGAAGAAATTGAAGAGGTCATAAATGAGAAAGCACAATCAGATAAAGAAGAGGTAAGAGGATTAAATAAAAACGATCAATTCAAGGTCTGGGGTAAATCTCTTGAAAAAATTATAAGTGCATCAAAAAACGTAGCGCCAAGTACAGCTCTGCATGCATTGGAACATGTAATTGATGACTCACAAGATATAATAGGGGAGTCAAAAGAATATACATTTGATGAAGAAGAAAAATTTATTGCTTCAAAGGCTGTGGAGGTTATCCCAGAGAGGACAGCAAGGAAAAGACAGGAATTCGTTCCAACTGCAACAAAAGTATATGCACAATTAATTGATGAGACATTGGATGAAGATATAGAGAACTTTGACGGAATTGTTTTTACATCAACTTATGAACCAGAAATATTAATCCAATATTTAGAGAAAACATTAGAGCATTCAAATGAGAAGGAAGTATTGGTCATTGCTCCACCATATGAAGAAGATGCTTTACATAAATTTTTTAAATCAATTTACAATATCAGAAATAAAGGATACAGAAATATCTCACTAATATTGCCTGATTATAGAAATAAAAAAGAAATTGCTGAATATAAAAAAGTACTCTCGATCTCCGGCTTAAGGAGAACATCTACTTTTGAAGTATTTGCAAATCTTTCAAGAACAATAAATGTATTCAGAATTGACGAATTGGATGAAGAAATTATTGACGGAGTATATGTTGATTTATTTAGACTAAAAATGAATATGCTTGGTGTTGAGAAACTGACTGCATCAACAAAGTATGTAGAGGGGATGAAAAATCTTGTCACATATATCCATGATAATATGAAACTTGAAGGAAGATCTCTAATTAATATCACAGGTTTTGATAGCTATAAAAAAGTCCTTGATAATCTTTCCAATTATAAATTCTGGGGAATTGTATGTGAACAAAAACTTGTGAATGTGGTCAAGTTACAAGTTCATAAATTGGAACAAAAAATTTTTGATACTCCAAATAATCTTTTAAAATCAACAAGGAGACGACGTGCAGATATAAAGTAACTATATACTATATTGTCGTGACGCATACTGACTCTGTATGTTATACTCACGTTGAATCCGTTCCTCTTTTTTTATTATGAATAACTTTTTTGAAAACCATTTAGAAGAGATAAAATTAATTACTTCACGTTCAAAGAAAGAATCAAGAAAATCTTTTTCAAGACTTCAAAAGTCAAACCAGTACTTACTTCGTATGAGAAATGGTGAGACTATAGAGAATGAAATAATTTCAGTTGAAGGAATTAATCTGCATCAGATTACAGAAGAAGGCAAAGTATTATTTGCTAATTCTGACAGAATTTATTTACCTGACGTTGCAACGAGACTTTATCAGAATTTGGATAATATATTAAAATCCTATAAATCACATAAAGTACATAATGATAATAAGTTTCATAAAGGTGCCGAGGAAACAACCAGCCAAATTGACTATATTGATTTAGCGGATTGGGATAATGAGTATTTTAGAAATGTATTAAACGATACATATTCAAGCGTTAGTGATGAAGCAAAAGAACGATTTCATATAGAATTTACATTAGACAGCCTTTATTCAATTTGGAATATTTTTAATCCTGAAAGTAAGATCACTGAATTCGATGAATTCTATTTAGTTTTAAACTATAAGATATTTGATAAAGAAAAAGATGTATTGATTTCAGACCGTTTTAAGAAGATAACTAATTCAGATATACGTAATAAGCGAATAGATTTATCTGGCATAATTAATTTTATTAATGAATTAAATAAAATACATCAATTAAAAAAATATCAAGCTGAAAATGTAAAACCCCATTTTGTTTTTTTGAACGATTCCAGCTTAAGTAGAGTTATCTTAGAGAATTTTGGAAAATTGGAAGAAGATTTGAAAGTCCAGATAAAGGAATTTGAAAGTATTAAATTGATTTCTGAAAAATTCAATAAATTAGGTTTAAGTCTACATAGTGAAAAGATACTAAATACAGATGAATTGATGAGACAGAAGTATTATGGAGCCTCGCCTCAATTTATTCCCAGAAATATTTCTTTAGCTAATAATATTGAACCTTTTGAAACTGAAGAGATTAACATTGAGCGAACCTTACAAAAAATTAAATCACATTCGAAGTCTAAACCATTTATTTATGTTCTGTCCTTCCAACCTTCATGTGATTTCTATGATGAAAATATACTTTTAATACCTGACCTCTCAATTTATTTTGATGGCAATGAATTTTTTTTATTAGACCTTAATGCTCTAGAATTACTAAATTTAGAAGAGATCAAATTATCAGATGAGCGAGTCCAAGAATTGTCAAAGATTAGATCTTCTGATATTTATTATGGTTATGATATGCCATTATATTCTTATTTACCCGCAAAAAACGCCTTAATAGTATGATACTAGCCGAGAAGTTTTCTCAAAAACTTAATAATTTAAAATCAAAGAATGAAATTAAAGACTTTTTTATTTTTTTTGATGAGTTCAGATCGCTAAAGCTTAAGGTTAGTCATGGAGCAATAGGCAAAAATACACATCCAACACATTATAATGAAATGTCTGAGGGTGAGTATATAATTGTATGGGATACCGAAAGAGTTTCAACCGGCAAAATAACAACATCAAGCGTAGGCACTTTTGATGAATTTATAAATAGCGCCCGAAAAACAGCCAGAAAAATCTCGTCACAAGTATTTATTCCTGAAAGAGGCATTTACCCTATGGTAAGAACTTACTCAAAGGCATTGGCGGATATGATTGATGTGCCGGAATATATATTTAAACTTGCAGATATTCTTGATGAAATTGATAAGATGGTAGGATTTAAAAGTGGTGAAGGAGATTTAGAAATTCGTGAAGGCACAAGATATGCATTCTCTTCAAGAAATGTAGATGAATACTTCCCATATACTACTTTTCATCTGAGAAAAGTATTTAAGAACCACTTTGCATGGGAATATAATGCATCTGAAATACCTTCAATAATCAACTTTCAGGAATTATTTAGCTTTTTAGGCGATATTTATAATTTTCAAGCGAAATCCGCACCAAAAATCCTTGATAAAAAAGAATACAATATAATTCTGACACCAAAGGTATTCAGTAAATTATTTAGTGAGCAAATATTAGTGAATCTAAACGGTGATTCATTAATACAAAATAAAAGTAGCTTTAGCTTAGTAGACTTTATCTCGAGAAAAAAGCTTCTTGGAAGCTTTTCCCTAAGTTACGACCCACTTCTAAATCAAAAAAAGGGAAGTTATAAATTTACTAATTTTGGATTAAAACCTCAGAAACAATACTTTATTAAGTTTGGCAAATTGGAAACTCCAATTCTTAATAATATAAATTTTTCACAATTAGGTTTTAAAACACCAACAATTAATATAATAGATATTTCAAACTGCAAATTTGAAGGACTCAAGAAGAGAACATTTAACGATATTCGTAGAAGCGAGGTTGAAGCAATTTATTTACCTGATACACTTATTATTAAGAAAAAAAATAAAACTATGCATAATATTGTAGCCCCTTCTTCTATACTTTTTAGTGGATCAAAAGCATATTCAACAAAGAAAGTCTCTGTAGATATCGATTTGATTGAATTAATATCAAAATCAAAAGTTGAACTTATAGAATTTATTGACGGCCAGCTTGGAATAAAAGTTAATTCCGTGAAACCTAAATTTGTTTGATTTTAAGCCTAAAACTGAGGGTTGAAATATGCTAACGAAATGATATTCTGAACCGTTATATTACTTGAAAAAACAGCTGTTTGTGATATAATTGTTATATCATATGTCTGCCCAAAATAATCAAATTGTTATGATCAAAAAGTCAGTAACTATGGCTACCAATAAACTCACTCCACTACTAGGAATTACCTTTTTTGTAATTGTCGGAGTTTCTGCTGCAGTATGGTTATGGTCAGCAATATTAATATTTTCATAATTTAACTTGTGAATTTTATTAACCCAATAAGTCACGCGTATAGTGACTTTTCTTTTTGGGGAAAATACTTGACTTAAATCAAAATTAAAACCAAAATAGTCTTGATGAATCTCTTTAAATTTGAAATGAATAGTATTTTTTTTTTAGCAGCTATTGTTTTGACAATTACTGCTTGGATCGGATTTGAATTTTATCATAGACAAGGAGATTCAGCGATTGACCCTGAAATTAAAGCTCAATCGGAATCAACAATAAGTGATTCGTTCGATTCCAATACTCTAAAACTACTATACGAAAATAATGATAGATTCTATGAAAACACCACAACCCCAAGTTCAATCACAACCCAGTAATCTACTTTTTAATAATCCAGATATACTTCAGGCATTTTCGGTTGTAATTTCAGGATTACTTATTTCATGCAGTATTTTATTTGCCACAGGTATTATTTCTGATATTTCAACAAGCTTATGGTCTCTAGCACCCAAATTCAATAATTATAATTCACTTAAAGAAATAAGGGATTATGAAAATGTGGATGAAGTACTTGGTTCACAACCCAAAATATCAGTTAATAATAATGCACGGATACTTCTTGTTGAGACAAGCGATATGGGCTGTATAAACTGTGCTAAATTTCATGGCTTTGAATCTACAGATGATCAATTTGGTTACAGTAAATTAAAATCAGATTATATAAATACTGGAAAAGTAGAATATATCTTTATCGATAAGCTCATATTTAATTCAAATGAAAAACATAATGCCGCATATTGTGTTGCAGAACAAAGTCCATCTGCTTTTTTTGATTTTAAGGATAGGGTTTACAAAAATTTTAATAATGAATTTAATCTTGAGAATTCCAAGAAATTTATTAATAGTTTCAACTTTGATTTAAAAAAATATGAAGAATGTTATAAAAGCAATAAATATGAAAGTAGAGTCAAAGGTATTAATAACTTTTCAAGCGATGTATTAGGAGTTTCTTCCACCCCAAGTTTCCATATTTTTCGGATACAAAAGAAAGAAGTTACCAAAAGTAATGGAGATAAATCCATTGAAGCTCAGTACACAAGACTTCAATCAATTGTAGGCAATAGTGATTTCGATATTTATATCAAACCTGAATTGGATAAATATATTAATGAGTACAAATAAATATAGATAGGTTTATAGGGTCACTCCCAGCCAAGAATAAGTT
>CAZHCC010000030.1:0-8062 GCA_964530975.1 uncultured Candidatus Saccharibacteria bacterium | reverse complement strand
GCCAGAAGGTGGTATTAGTGGTCGAATTCAGTTTGATTTGGTTGATTTGTTGGATGTGAGAAATACTGGCTCAGCTTATGCTAATCCTACTTTTAATATTTTCTCCAACACAAAGTCCTTCATATTGAAAAAAAGCAAAATGATTTGTCTGGTTTAAATCTTCATAACGGAAAGCTCTACCCGGAACAACAATACGTAAAGGAAGTTTTTCATTTTCCATTGCACGGATTTCTACTGAAGAAGTATGAGACCTGAGAATGATTTCAGGCTCCTCAATCATCAAAGTATCTTGTAAAGATCTTGCAGGATGGTCTTTGGGCAAATTCAATTTTTCGAATACATATTCATCTGTTTCAATTTCTGGGCCAGTGTAAACTGAAAATCCAAGCTGTTTGAAAATCTCATTCATCTGTCGCATTACCAAAGTATTTGGATGCAAAGTACCAAGGTTTCTTCTCTTACCGGGTAAAGAAACATCAAAATTATCATATTTACTTCCACTAGAATAAATCCTATTACCCTGAGCCTGTCTAAGGGTTTCTTCAATATAAACTCTAAGCTCATTAGCAGCATTACCAACTTCTTTTTTCTCTTCAGGAGAAAGGTTTTTAAGACCCGCAAGAATAGACATTAATTCGGATTCTTTGCCTAAATACTTTTTCTTAAGTTCATCGCTATTTAACGAAGTAACTTCAAGATCGAAAGTTTGTTTTATATTTTCAATTTGCAGTTTCATTTTATTAATTTACTTTCAAGCTCTTGTAATTTATTGTTTAAAATATCGACTTCATTTTTTTGTATTTTAAAATCAAGGGTATTTATAAATGGGATTGCAAAAAAAAGTGCTGCAAGGAAAAAATACATTCCGACCATTGAATAATTTGGCGTAATAAAAGCGAAATTAAAAAATATTAATACAATATAAAGCAATGAACATCCCCACCATATAGCAATTCTCCACTTATCTCCATATATCGTGTACTTCTTTAACTTATTTAAAGCATCTATTTTCTTTTTAAGATTATTTTCCATTTTTATTTTGTGCAATTATAGTTTCATTTAAAACCTGAATATCACTCTCCAAAACCTTAATCCTCCGAGTAAATCTATCCCTGAGAACAAGATAAATCATTAATAAGCCGATAAAGCCATAAGAAGTAGTGATAATTAAAATAATAGAACCGAAAGCAATACCGAAAATTTCAATAATATTCATAACCGTATCAGAATTATTTTCTTTATTTTTGATATTTTCTATTTCCATTATTTTATTAAATCAATAGCACCACCGAAATGAATAAACCAAATCTGACTCCAGGGAAAAAACAAAAAAACTCCCGTCTTCACACTATTTCTAATGCAAGGACGAGAGTTATCTCGTGGTACCACCTTTATTCCTCGGTCATAACTATTGAAAATGTATGACAAAAGCTCTTTTATAAATTATTAAATTTTTGAAATTCAGTTTCTTTTATCCGAAACCTTGGATTTGAAAAACTTTCACCATTTAATCCCATGAGACATTAGTGGAGCGGGATGTTTTTCTCTCTACCTATACAATATTAGCATAGTAGAACACTAAAAGTAAATTTCTTATGCAGCTGAAACCGGAGTATAAGTTGGCGGTGCTGATTGTATTGTCAGAATGGAGGGCTCACTATACGATCCACCTGCCTCAAAGCCCACATTGATTGCTCCATCTGAATACGTCCATAAAGTCGCTTCACTTACAGGACTAACCATATCGTTATAGACTTCGGCCTGGGAACTCTCTCTGATCTCCATTGAAGTATTAGAGGGATATTCGACACTCCGATTTGTAAGACTTTCAAACCACCCTATCTTCTGGCTTGGTGGAGGATCATCTCTAAACAAGAGGTTTGGGGGATTTCTTCGCAATGTAGCACTATTATTATGTAAACTGAATAATCCTAGAGGATCAGTAATTGCTTGGATTGGCAATACTGCTGCAATTATAGCTACACAGACAAATTCCACTATATTTCCTAGCAAAGGTTGTTGAGTATATTGTCCTTCAAATTATAGATTTTTATTTAAAAGCTTATGCGTAGGCTCATGAACCAAGACCTAACTTAATCAAACTCTTCTTCTATGCTATCATCCGATATTGGTGACATCACTGCTTTCAAAACTTTTCACTAATTCACAGATCCTAAATGATTTAGGACCTGTGAGAATTGTATTAAAATATGATCTGGAATTTGTAAGACTCTTTTTGCTCGATAAAGCCCATAGAGAAAAGGTAAATCAAATACTTTTACCAAAGGAATTTATACATCCAGAATTTGAGGCTCTAAGCCTAAAGATGGGCGATAAATTCCAGATTAATGAGTTTATTGAGAAATTAACTACTTTTGGCTATACAAAAGAGGATCAAGTATATGATCAAATGCAATATTCTCAAAAAGGAGATACTTTTTTGATATATAACAATCTGGGCAACCAGGTATTCAGAATTGAGTTTTTGGGTGATGAAATAGAGAAAATATCGCTTGTCGACAATACTTCATACCGATTTATTGCAGAATATGAGAATTTGACAATTGTAAATATAAATCCTGATATTAAAACCTTCCAAACAGAAATAATTGGCAATCATCAATCTATATCAAATAGTCCTATAGTATATTCAGATTCTATTGTTAATATACCAGGGTTTAAGTTCACAAACAACGAAAATAAGGCACTATCTTCACTCCCCCTTTTCCATAAGAATGCTGAAGTTTTCAGACTTTTTGCAAGAGATTACATAGATTACAAATTTTATTATATTGGACATTTTGAAGATCTGATTCCTAATGGTTTTAAAGACATTAATGATAAAGAACTTATTTTTGAAAAACTCCCTATTTCATTATCCAAAGGTTTTATTGATAATAATTCAAAAGTAGTTGTTTTAACAGATTATGAGATTTTAAGTACATTAAATCTGACAAAGGCTAAAGAGAAAAAGTATTCAAAGTTCACGAAACTATTTGCAAACGAATTGAACATTGGAGATTATGTGGTCCATGAAGCTCATGGTATAGGTCAGTATCAAGGTATAGAAGCAAAAGTTGTACTTGGTGAGGTGAATGAATATGTAATTATAAACTATCATAGCACTGATAGATTGCTTGTCCCACTAAGCCAAATAGCGAGAATTTCTAAATATATTTCCGCAGATAATACGGAGCCCCGTTTAACTAAACTTGGTACAGCCGAATGGGAATCAATACGTAGAAAGCTAAAAAAATCAGTCGAAGATATAGCAAAGGAATTACTTGAAATTTACGCAAAAAAAAGTCTTGAAAAAGGTATAGAATTTGACTTTGACACAATTGATCAGGAAAAATTCGAGGCTGATTGTGATTTTATCCTAACTGAAGATCAGATACGTACATTAAATGAGGTTAAATCCGATATGGAAAGTCCTAAACCAATGGATAGACTAATAATAGGAGACGTTGGCTTTGGAAAGACGGAAGTAGCCCTTAGAGTAGCCTTTAAAGCAGTTAGCTCAGGCAAACAGGTTATGATACTGGCACCGACAACCGTGCTTGTAGCTCAATTATATAGTGTATTCATGAAAAGACTAGCCAAATATAAAGTTAAAATTGGAAGAGTCTCCAGATTTGATGGAACTTTGCATAATAAAGCTAATATTGAACTTGCTAATGAGGGCAAAATTGACATTTTAATTGGTACACATAGGTTATTATCAAATGATATACAGTTACCAAATCTCGGACTTTTGATTGTTGACGAAGAACAAAGATTTGGCGTTAAACAGAAAGAGAAAATCCGCAAACTAAGGGCAAATATTGACCTTCTTTCTATGTCTGCAACCCCAATCCCCCGAACACTGCAAATGGCATTAACTGGGATTAAAGATATTAGTATAATTGCAACTCCTCCACTTGGACGTTTACCGGTGAAAAATGAGATAATTTTTATTGAGGAAATAGGCGAGAAAGTTAGTGAAGAGCTCAAAAGAGGAGGACAGGTATTTATTGTTCATAATAAAATTGAGGATATTGAATCATTTGCAATGGACATTCAACAGCAAGTAGCGTCAAAAGTTCGGTTCGCAATTGGACATGGGCAGATGAAGGCCGAAAGACTGGAGAAAATCATGTACGAATTTTCCCATGGTCAATATGATGTACTTATTGCCACAACAATTATAGAAAATGGTCTAGATATTCCAACCGTCAATACCATGATCATTGATCATGCTCATCAATTCGGACTTTCACAGCTATACCAGTTAAGAGGGCGTGTTGGAAGAGGTAATACTCAGGGATATTGCTATTTGATACTGCCAAAGGTTAAAGAATTTATTAATATGCATAAAAATCCAACAAAAGAGCTTTTAGGCTTAAAAAAGCTTCTAGAATCAAATAGAGTTGAGGATAAATGGCTCACGCCAGAGTCAGTTGCCAGAGTAGAAGCGATTCTTGAAAATCAGGAATTGGGTGCAGGGTTTAAAATTGCTTCAAGGGACCTGGAAATTCGAGGCTCAGGAAATATTCTTGGAACTCAGCAAAGTGGTCAAATTAATGCAGTAGGCTATGAAATGTATATTCGGTTGCTTGAACAAGAAATAGATAGGATTCGAAAAATTAATAAAAGTTTAATTAAGGATATACATTTGGACTAGAATGCTTATTTGATTTTTTATAACTTAACTTAGATACATTTTATTTGTTTTGCTGGCAAATATTTATAATACATCTTTTGATATTAGCTTTAAACTTTTTTGTATAATTAGTACAACCGTAAAGTTCAATTTTGAATATTTTTCCGCATAGAGAGATTTACATTCCAGAAAATAAAAGGAATTTAATATATAAATCTCATTCGATACTTTAGTCATGGCCAAAAACGTCGATGTATCGGTTTTTTACAATCCCCAATTAAGACTGTTTTGCCATAGCCCATATAATGGTCAAACAAGACTATACAAATTTATTCGTAAAGCGTAATTTAAACTTTACTTTTGGCTAAACTTTTATTATACCACAGAAAGTAAAATTTGTCTCTATCATAAGAATCCTCTAAGAAATAAGCAATTCTTAGCAGATTTTTCAAAGATTGTTCTATATCCTCCATCCTCGACAAGATTTGTTAAATCTTTGGCAAGGTATTCACTTGATTTATCTGTATCAATCTCGACAACTACTTTGTCATGATTTAATTTCGCAATGCTCTTTTATGATGCTACAAAATTAAGTGTTAACGGATAATGACCCATACCACAAGAAGCTGTTATCTTGGTACCTGCTGCTTGTGCAGGAATCTCAATTGGCGTTTCACCGCTAACAGGCAAGGATTTAGAAAGCTTTAGACTTGGAATAATAAGATAATTGGAACAATCATATGTGTTTTTGGTCATCACACTTAGTGTAACAGGCATATCTGCCTTAAGCGTTACGACCTTTGGACTGAATCCGTTTTTGGCATTTACACTGACATATTGTCTGCCATCCTTTTCGATTACCTGAGGTATTGCAATCGGAGTATTCGAAGAATCATTTGAAGTATTGAGGGCAAAAGCCGCAAAAACTCCCAATCCAATAATAACTAAAACAATTATTCCAAAGATAATTAATGTACTATTTGATTGTGTGGCTTCTTCCTTCATTTACTTAATATTCTAACATATTTGTCAATTATTTAATTAGAAATCATTAAATAGCCTTATTAAATGGTTTTAAAATGGCCAGAGGTAATTTGCGATTATAATGTTCATAATTTCTTCATAGAAATAAAGAAAAAACAGAAAAGTAGGAATCAAAAAAACTCCAAGCGGAACCATAGTCTTACGACCTAGTTTTTTTAGAAATACCAATGGAAGTAGGGTAATACTTGCAAAAATATATGATGTCAGAATTGAGAATATAACTATAGGCCATGATAAGAATATTCCCATTATTAGCCCGAGTCTAATATCACCTTCTCCAAGTCCTTCACCTTTTGTAAAAAAATATTGGAGCCAGAAGAAGAAAAACCCGAAGAGCAGGGCGTAAATAATATATAGAAAATCTCCTTTTGCAATAAAAATCTGGTAAATAACTCCAAGAGCAAAAGTGCCCCATGAAAAGATTTCCGGTAATTCCATAAATCGGAAATCTGAAACAAATGAGCCGATCATCATATAACCTGTAAAAAAGAAAAGTAAGGTTTGTAATGTAAATCCGAATTTCCAGAATAAGAATATTGCAAGTATTGCTATCGAAATTTCGACTAATACATATTGAGGAGAAATCTTTTGTTTGCAGCCGGAACATTTAAATTTAAGAATAAAATAGCTGAAAATAGGTATTAGTTCCCACCACTGGAGATTTTTTTGGCACTGAGGGCAATAACTTCTACCACTCCACCATTGTTCATCTTTATGGATTCGTAAAATAAGAACATTTAAAAAACTTCCAAGGATAGCACCGAAGGCAAATAGAAAGAAATAAATTAGAAAGAAATAAAACTCTAACACATTCCATTATGCCGTATTAGCTCAAAAGCTCAAACTTGGTATAGTTGAATAGTGAAGGCTGTAAATCCGAAAAAAGCGAATAGGGTCCATAAAGCTGGAGAAGTCCGTTTAATAGATAAAATTATTTATCCGATCGCATTTATTTCTCCAATTATGGCTATACCTCAAATTTATAATATCTGGGTTCTTAAGGAGTTTGAAGGAGTATCACTAATTACCTGGACGGCTTATTTTATAGTATCGTGCTTTTGGCTTTATTATGGTTATGTGCATAAAAATAAACCAATTCTTTTAACTTATATATGTTTCATTTTTCTTGAAGGCTCAATAGTCTTGGGATTACTTTTATTTAGTTAATAATTAATTATGGAGAAAAATCGATTATTTCCAATTTGGTTGCGTGTACAACAGAATAAAGAGAGGAAAGAAGTCTTTGATATAAATATAATTAACACTCTCAAAAATAAAAGTTTTGACTCCATTGAATTGGAAGTATTAGTGCTTCCATATGATCGTCAAATTTCTGCAAATGAAATCTCTTTTCTCCCTTTCGATGCGTATAAGAATGACTTATCAAAAGATGAAACAACCTTATATAGGGAAATAAGCGCCAATGAAGATAAACTATTTGGTATATTTCTTGCATTCATTATTTTCCTTATCTTTTTATTTTATAATCAAAGTGAAATATTTTCATTACAATCTATAATTTCACTTTTGGGTGCATATACAATTGGCAAAGAATTCTGGAAAGACATCGATAATCAACTTGTGAATCTTACAAAGGGATCAAGACTAAAGTTCATCAAAAATTTATATTCATATATTTCCCTTCCCACAACAACCATTTACTCATATACAGGACTTGCACAAGAAAGGCGATATGGCACAAATTCACTTCATCCAGAAAAATTTGATTATATAGAATTAAGTAATTCTGAAATTTTGAGAACTTTTTTTAATTTTAGAGAACTTAAAAAGGATTTTCATTATGCATCATTACATATAGATGATAATTTAATTGATAAATTAATAGCAAATGGATTTTTATTTGGGACAAAAGTAACTTTAAATAAACATTATGCCTTTTTAAAGTTATCAAACGAATACTTCCAGTCCTTTGAGAATGGCAATTATGGGTGTTTGGACAAAAATCAAAAATGGAGTAGTAATAATATTTTTTGCAGACTTACATTTTCAATATGGAGATTCAAATTATATTTAAATAATGGTGTAATAAATAATATTAGACTCTTAGAAGTTAAATAACATTAAATATTTTTTTATCTACTAATTTAGAAAGTCTATAGTAAATTACCTGAAGATTATTTACTTTTCCCCTAAAAAAATATAATTTAATTAAATTTATGCTTAAACTTATTAATTCTATAAATCCTAAATACAAGAAAATCGGACTAATAGCTTTATTAGTGATTCTCACATTAAGTCTTGTATTTGGCACAGTATACTACATAAATAATAGAGAAGTAGCTCCTGATCAAACTTCCGCACTTCTCCAAAAGCCTCCCTTTGAAATAGAAATAGGTGCAGAAGAACATATACTTG
>CAZHCC010000029.1:0-8078 GCA_964530975.1 uncultured Candidatus Saccharibacteria bacterium | reverse complement strand
TTTTATATTTTCTAATTTATTCATTTCTTTTGCAAGACTCTTGAGATTGTCAATAAAAATTCCGTTTACCACCACTCTTTTGGCTCCAAATGCAATTACTTTAGCAAGATCGTCTACATATAGATTATCATTGATAAAGTATGTGTAATTATAATTCGGAAATTTAAAATTTTGTTCATTGATATCTTTTTTGGAATGAAGATAAATTTTTTGAGTAAGTTTTTGTTGGCTATTAAAGTATATAGCCGGTTTGATAGCAGTCAGTTTACACCTTACCAGTATATACTGACCAGGAATGATTTTAATAACCTTGCCCTCAAGATTGATTTTCTTTTGTATATGTTTTTTTTGACCCAGAATACGGCAATGATTTTCACATATTTCGACAATCCCATTGAAATCAGAAACCATGGCTTTATGACCCAAAAAGCCTTCAAGAAAAACGATATCACCCTTATTTATAAATTGTCCGTCTTTGACATTAAATGTAATTTTATTGATATTCTCTAATTTTACATCTTCTAGTATTTCCAATTGATCGATTTCATAAAGAAGCAAATCTCTTGTAGAAGCCCCAATACCAATATTCATGCTTGCAGATTGAGGCAGTGGGATACGTATTTTAAGTACCGTTTTATTAATCATGAATAATTAGAATTTGCTAAACTAAGATATCATAAGATCACGAACATCACCATTATACACACAGACTTTGCCAGTGACTTTATATGAAGAGAGACTTCCGAATTCTATTTTATATTCTTTGTCTCCGAGTTCAAAGATATAATTTTTTTGAGGGAGTACTTCATAATCATATTTAAGTCCATTTTCATTCAAGACTAACCTTACTTTATTTGCTCCATCAAAATTATTTATGAAATAAACCTTTTCTTCAAATTTATACTTTATATTAATTTCTTTATTTTTATCTAATGCAATAATAACTTTAGATAAATTGTTTATTTTTAAAACTGAAAGGATTTTTTTGTCAGAAAAACGCATTGACATCGGAATATTCTCGATCTCTATATCACCTAGGAGGGTTTCATCCAAAAGAATTCTCTGATAATCTACTCTTAAATAATCTTTTAGAAAACTCATCAAAACGGCAATCTTCGCGTATTTTATCTTTTTATTAATTTCATTAAATGAATAATCATTTCTTATAAAATCATTCATCAAAGAATTAAGAAAAATATGATTATCCTCATCTACAAATGGAATTATCTCATCAAGAATCGGATTTTTAATTAAATAACTTATAATTTGTGATGAATCAAATTTAAGCCAATGGATATTTTCTCCTAAATGGGCGCTGACAATAAAAATATTACCAGCCTGTATTAATACTAAATCACCGTATTGAAAAGGGAAATCAGAGTAGCTAGCTTTGTAATCAGTTGATAAATCTAAAGTAATGTATTCATTTCTGTCATCAAATACATCATGTATCTCTTTGAGCTCAACATTCAATGAATCATCTTCAGAGTTAACTTCAAAGACTTCTGAAAATTGCGGATAACGAACTTGGACAAGTCTTTTCATAAATGGCAGATTTACTCAAATTAGTATATATGAATTAACTGAAAGTTAAAAGTTGAAAATGCTAGGATATGGTGGACTAGCAAATTACTTAACATTAAACCAATAAAAAAATCCGTCTTAAATAGACGGATTTTTTAGGGTTTAATAGATTAATGATTTAGTAATTACTAAATCTATTCTCTATTTATATAAGGTAGAAGCGACATATATCTTGCTCTTTTAACTTCACGAGCTAATTTTCGTTGTTCTTTTGCAGAAAGGTTAGTTTTCTCACGAGAATAAATCTTACCCTTTCTGGTGATATATTTCTTTAGTTGAAATGTATCTTTATAGTTAATATTTTTCATAGTTTTTAATTTTTTATATTCCTAAATCTCCCGCAACCTGAGCAACATCTTCCTCAGATATTTCCTCTACTTCATGATGATCAGAAACTTCATCTTCTAAATATCCTTTATCTTTTATTAAAATCATTTCTGTAATTCTGACTTCAGTTTTTTGTTTGCTAATACCATTTTCTTCCCATTTCCTTGTGCGAAGCTCTCCTTCTACATAGGCCTTCATTCCTTTTCTAAGTTTTTGATCACAAATTTCTGCGAGTTTAGACCATGCTACAATACTATGGAAATTTGTTAACTCTTCATAATTGCCATCGGGTTTTTTGTATCTGCTATTTGTAGCAAGACCAAAAGTACATACAGAAGCGCCGGATGGTGTGACCTTCAATTCAGGATCTCTTGTTAGATTTCCTATAAGCATCACCTTATTTAATGATTTCGATGACATTTTATTCTTCAGCTTTAATTAATAAGAATCTCATTATATCTTTATTAGCTTTGAGGGCTTTTTCGATGAGTTTTATTTCACCGGAAACAGTTTCAAAGTTATAGACAATATAATAACCTTCATTTATTTTATTAATTGGATAAGCGAAATGTTTTTTGCCCCAGGAGTCGGTCTTGGATACTTTTCCATCACCATTCTCTAGGATTTCTATTATTTTTGTTTCTACCCCCATTCGAACATTTTCAGGGAGTGATGGTTTGATAATAACCATCAATTCGTATTTGTTTTTATCTTTCATATATTTCTGCTTTCTCTAAGTAAAGCAATCCCACTTCGCTTTTTAGTACGGTTTGTCATTGCATCGTTTTTTTGATGCTTCGTGGGACTTGCGTCCTGGACATACCGACTTCCAAGTTCAGAAAGGATATGGCGAAAAGCCCTAATTTGGGCTAGACAATGGATTATGACATATGATACGCCGGAATTCAATTACTAATATTTTCATAAGATGAATCAGCCCTTACTGCATTGAGTTTTGCCAGATAAATCCAAAACAGAAATGTGCCCATCATATATAATTACGACCACACTAATAACCACTGAATGCGGATTTAGCGGTTAATATTAAGACAATAAATTTTATCCAGATTTAATCCTCGATTCTATTCTCAAAGCTTCTGATTAAAGTCAAAGCATCGGCATAATCAATATTTGAACCAATAGCAAGGCCCACAGCAACTCTTGTAAATTTCGGGGAATAGCCTGCTCTTTGAACTGTATCCTTTATGATAAGAAAAGTCGCATCAGCCTCCACACTTGAAGGAAGAGAGAAAATGACTTCGTTCACATTTTCTATACGTCGAGTTAATCCTTCTATATTTATAGAGCTCTCGTCCATATTATCGAGTGGCGAAACAACTCCGCCCAAGACATGATAAACTCCTTCAAAAAATCCGGCCCGCTCGATTGCTAGTAAATCGATAAGACTTTCTACTACACAAATTCGCCTTTGGTCCCGATTTAGATCTGCACAGATTTCACAAAGATCACCTTCAGAAAGGTTCCCACAAATTGAACAATAATTAATATTGGTCTTTGCATCTTTTAATGCCTGGGCCAGCGCCAAAGCATTTGAATCAATATCCTGTACTAATGATAATGCGAGTCGCATAGCACTTTTTTGACCTACACCTGGTAATTTTTCAATTTCATTCACTAAGTTTTTAAAGACTTTTGGTAATTTCATATTGATTTTACTACGAGTTACTGAATTACAAAATTAGCCCATTAATCCTTTTAACATATCCATAGCCTGATCTTTATCCATCATTTTGGCAGCATCCTTTTCAAATCTTTTTGAGGCATCATTATAAGCATCCTTAATATGTTTTTGAAGCTCGGATTTATCATCCATTAAGACATCATCAATTCGAACATCAATAATTTCTTTAAGACCATTAATTGTCACTTTAACAAGCCCTTTTTTGGATTCACCTGTAACAATGATCTCACGCATTTTTTTTTGGAAATCATCATATTGTCTTTTTGCAGCAAGAATATTTTTGCCAGCTGTAATTGGGTTTATCATAACTTACAATTATGACATAAGATTGAATAAAACAAAATAATTCAGGCTGAATTTATATATTTTTTAAATTACTGGCAGTTCAAGGAGTACTTTTCTTGCGTTTACTTTTAAATTCACTTAATGCTGCCTTCAGTACTCTGTTTGCTGGAATATTGGTTAATGGATCACTTCCAAGGGTTAATAGACGCCAATTTGGATTTTGGATAAATATTGATAATTCATCAAATTTCCAAATCTCAACTCTTAATTCAGCTTTTGAAACCTCAGATTCAGGACTATTTCGTGAACCTGAACTTGTAAAAATATTCATTATATCCTTTTTATAAAATCCCAATCAAACTCTCCCCATCCATCTCTATTGGTTTTGGTAAACCTAGTAATGACAAAACTGTTGGAGCAATATCTATAAGGGTTGATTTATCTTTTTTAACTTTTAAATCTTTATTTGAAACAATAATACAGGGAACAAGGTTTAAAGTATGACTAGTTTTTGGCTCACCTGTTTGAAGATCAATTAATTCTTCAGCATTTCCATGATCGGCGGTAATGATTAAATCGTAATTATGAGCAAGTGCGGCATCAGCGATTTTGCCTATGCATTCGTCCACAACCTCCACAGCACGCACAACTGCCGGGAAATTCGCGGTATGGCCTACCATATCGGGATTCGGGAAATTTGTCACAATTAAATCATGTAATTCACCCTGAATATCATTAATAACAAAATTAGCAATATCATATGCTCGCATTTCCGGTTTTATATCATGGGTTTTAATATCAGAATTGGAGTCCAGAACCATTCGATCTTCGCCTTCGCTTGCCCCATCTCTTTTGGAATTAAAGAAGAATGTTACATGATTATATTTTTCGGTTTCAGTAATCCGAAGCTGTTTTAAATTTGCATCAGATATAATATCCGAAAGATTATTTTCAACTGTTTCTGGAGGAAAAGCCACATTTACATGCAAATCATCCCTATAATGAGTCATAGTAGTGTAATGCAAATTTTCAATTCCGGAATCGATGAATTTTTGCGTAATTTGTACTCCTCTATCCGATCGGAAATTTGCAAAAATTATTGCATCATTAGTACCAATTGTACCAGCTTCCCCTTTGGTTTGCTGCTCAATTTCCTCTAAACGTTCTTCGGTTGAATCAGTAATAATTGATGGAGTTACAAATTCATCAGTTTCATTGCGGTCATAAGCAGCTTCGATTGCTTCAAGTGAATTACGAAAAGTTGGCCCCTGTCCTTTAACCATAGCATTATACGCAATATCAATTCTATCCCAGTTATTATCTCTATCCATTGCAAAATATCTGCCGGATATTGACGCAACTCTGCCAATTCCAATTTTCTGCATAAAATCTTCAAGTTCAGCTATATATTTTTTGGCTGATTTGGGAGCCGTATCTCTTCCATCGGTATAAATATGAAGTAAGACTTTATCTATACCAAAACGCTTCGCAGTATTTAGTAGTCCATAGAAATGATCCTGATGAGAATGTACTCCTCCATCACTCAAAAGCCCTTTGATATGGAGTGTAGAATCATGTTTCTTGACATGCTCCATAGCAGCTTTGATTGCATCTATCTCTGCTAGTTTATCCTCCCCAATTGTTTTATTGATTTTGACTAAATCCTGGAAAATTACTCTTCCAGCACCGATAGTCATATGATTAACCTCGGATGTTCCCATCTGGCCTTCCGGAAGTCCTACTGACTCTCCATCTGTTTTGATATATAAATGAGGATATTTAGCCCAAAGTCTTTCAAAATTTGGTTTTCTGGCGGCTTTTACAGCATTGCCTTTTTCTACTTCAGAATGGCCCCAGCCATCCATGATTATTAAAATTACTTTATTTTTTGACATATTAAAATTCTATCAATCCAGCTTCTCATCCTGAGCGTCGTGATTTACGAACAGAGTAGAAGGATCTGGTTCTTCGTTTCTGCAACAATTAAAATGAAACGAAGAATCAGCTCCCAACTATTTTTAGATAATAAACATATACTTAAAAGAACTTATTTATAGTACGTATTACATCTCCATTTGCAATAAATTGTCTGGCTTCAATTCCTGCATCCAGAGCCGCATTTACATTCTCCAAATTATCGTCCAGATAGAAAATATCATTAGGTTTAACTTTGATTTTTTCAGAAATAATTTGATAAGCTCCTCGCTTGTTTTTCTCTACTCCCATTTCATTTGCTCGAAAAATATCTTTGAAGAGATTTTTTAATTTTCCATGAACTTCAGATCTATCTTGAATTGAATCAGTAGTAAAAATATAACAATCAGCATCGGATTTTACAGAATCAATATAATCCAAAAGATCAGTATTTAATTCAAAATAATCAAAGAAATCATAATTTTCGCCATATTTCTCGATTAATTCTTTATTCAAACCATTTAAAGAACCTGTATAAGTCTTATCTTTTGGGAAAAGAATTACTCTGGAAAAACCGAAAATTAGGGATTTGATCATTTTGATTATTATAAATTTATAAAATTATCATTTGTCATTCCAGCGAAGGCTGGAATCCAGGGTAAATCTCTATTGAAACAAGTACTATGAAAATTATATTATAACGAGAGTTCAATTCAACCAACCCTGGATCCCGGATCTCCGCTACGTCCGGGATGACAAAGTTACTGAGTTTTTGAATTAATCCATCCCATTCAAATGCTCTTCAATCCTCAAAAGCTCATTATACTTCGCATTCCTATCGGATCTTGCAGGAGCTCCGCATTTGATTTGTCCGGCACCAGTTCCGACAACCACATGTGCAAGTGTTACATCCTCAGTTTCACCCGATCTATGACTTACTACGTTTTTCCAGCCTGAATTTTGTGCCATTTTCATTGCTTCCAAGGTTTCTGTAAGTGATCCAATTTGGTTCATTTTGACGAGCAAAGCATTACAGAGTTTTTGCTCTATAGCTGTTTCAATTCTTTTAACATTTGTGACCAAAAGGTCGTCTCCAACAAGCTGAACATTATTGCCAATTTCTCTCGTTAAAGTTCCCCACCCTTCAAAATCATCTTCAAAAAACCAGTCTTCAATAGATTCAAATGGATACTTTTCGCAAAGCTCTTTTGCCCAATTTACCATTTCCATATTTGTAAGAGTTTTATTATCTCTTTTCAAATCGTAATTTTTGGTTTCCGGATTATAGAATTCTGAAGCAGCAGCATCGAAACCTAATTTGAAGTCTTCGCCAAGTTTATAACCGGCATTTTCAATTGCCTGAACAATTAAATCAATTGCTTCCTGATTTGAGGAAAGTGCAGGAGCGTAACCGCCTTCATTTCCGACATTTGTACTTAACCCTTTGCCTCGAATCAATTTGCCTAAATGCAAATAAACCTCGGCACATTTACGTAAATGTTCTGCCCATGAATCAGCCTTCATAGGTAAAATCATATATTCCTGTATATCTGTAGCCCAGTCCGCATGCTTGCCTCCATTCATGATATTCATCATTGGACGGGGTAATAGATAATTGGTATTGCCGTAAAGTTTGCCTATATATTCATAAAGCCAGATTTTCTCGCTTTGTGCGCTTGCCCATGCATATGCAAGGCTAACGGAAAGAATTGCATTCGCACCAAGCTTGGATTTATTTTCTGTACCATCTAGTTCAAGCATTTTCCGGTCCAGTTCTTCCTGTCTGGAGGATTCAAAACCATTTAATGCAGGTGCAATAATTTCGTTTACATTGTGTACTGCCGTTTTGGTTCCTGTACCTAAATATCTTGAAGCATCTTTATCTCTTAGCTCTAATGCCTCATGTGTACCTGTAGATGCACCAGAAGGGACAGCTGCTCGACCAAATGAGCCATCATCTAATGTTACTTCACATTCGACGGTTGGATTACCGCGTGAGTCAAGTATTTCTCTTGCGTGAATTTTTTTGATTTTTGCCATAAATAAATTATTAACAAACATTGTTATACTAGCACTTTCAGTATTAGTGAAAAAGACTAGTATTTTTTGGTTTTTGGGTAGATAATTATAGTTAAATAGGATTTATACCAACAAAAGTCCTATCTATAAATTAAATTTAGAAAAATGGTTTTACAAATATTACTCTCATGTGGTTTATTTTTAGGGACATTGGCATTAATTACTATTGCTTATGTTTTTACAAATG
>CAZHCC010000028.1:0-8211 GCA_964530975.1 uncultured Candidatus Saccharibacteria bacterium | reverse complement strand
GCATTAAAGGACAAAGGAAGTGCAACCGAAAAAGATACTGACGGATCCAGAATAGATATGGGAGCATTTGGAGGTAGCCCGATACTGCTTGATGCGAATGCATTACCAAGAATTACTTCTACCCCTCCGGAATTTATTAAACCTGGTCAATTATACACCTATGAAATAAAAGCTACTGACCCTGATGGTGATGCACTAAGCTATGTTGTATTAACAAATAATCTTCCACAATGGTTAAAGCAGGAAAACAATAAGTTCACCGGAACCCCACAAAAGAATGAAATAGGATATTACGGTGTTATGGTTGTAGTAAGTGATAGAAGAGGAGGAAATATTGTCCATCCTGTATCGATAAATGTATTACCTGAGGGACGAGAAATACCGCAGCCTATCAATCCGACAACAATTGCACCACAGAATACGACACCCAAAGTAACAATTCTCAGTCCGAAGGCAAACACCGTATTTAATGAAACGAATAATGAAATAACCTGGAGTCTTAATCAAGGAGCAAAGGTAAATACTTATGAAATCAAATATTCAACTGATAACCAGGTATTCCAAACAATCACAACTCTTCCAGGAACCACGACTTCATACAAATGGTCAGAGGTGAAGTCACTTACATCCGGCAAATACTTTATTAGGATTGAAGCTAGAGATATAAGTAATCCTCCCGTAATGGTAGGCATCACATCTGAACAGTTTGAAATTAAAGTCAACCCAACCTCTACCTCAGAGACAATCTCTATCACCAAAAATACTCCTGATGATAATGATATTACAGATCAGAAACGTCCTCTAATCCAAGTTGAATTTAAACCGGAAAGTGTGGAATTAGATAAATCCAAAACATTTATAAGAGTAAACGGTCAGAATGTAGAATATAAATCATCAAATAATACAATTTATTACGAGCCCATTGCTGACTTCCCCGAGTCAAGGGTATCCGTTGAAGTCGATTTAGTAACCTCCAAAGGAGGCAAGGATTCAAAACAATGGGGCTTCAATGTTTCCGGAGTGACTAAGCCACAGGAAACGAAACCTGAAATTGAGCAAAATCAAACAATATTTGGTTTGCCAAGAAACCTTGGTTTAGGAATTCTTGCAATTTTAATTATTATTTTATTACTACTTTTTTTATATGTTATAGTTAGATTTATTAAAACATTAAGGGATCAAAGGCAGGGGAATTTAGAAGCTGAATTTACTGAATATTATGACACATCTGCTTATCCACAGCCCCCAACAAATGTAATTAACCCTGATCCCAACCAGCCAACCGATTTAAATCAATACTATTCTGAACAACCAATTACAACTCAGGATGGGACTAATCCTAATGAGCCAGTTGTAAATATACAGGAATACCAGACAAATCCAGATTTCTATCAAAATGTAACCAATGATCCAAATACTCAAATGCAGCAGATTGATCCCAATCAACAGCAGTATTATTCCGGACAAGAGCAAATTGAACCTCAAGTAATCACTGAAAGTCAGCCCCAGTTTGATCCACAAGTGCAACAAATTGATTCAAATCAGCAATTCGATCAAGCTGCTAATATTCAGCCAGATCAAAGTACTCAATTTCAGGATAATCCCGCATCAAATCAACATGAACAGCCAAACCAGCCACTTGATGGAAATAAAGCATATATTGAAGAGTTAAAGAAAAAATATGGTGTAACAAGCGAATCTATAGATCAAAATAACCAGAATCAGGGAAGTTCTGATGTAAGTAATTCATCGAAGCATCCTACCAACAGACAAGGGTAGTTGAAAAGATTTTATTTTTAATTTAATTTGAGGTATGGGTAATTTTAAAAAACTTCTCATACCTCATCACTCGAATAATTATCACCCGTACTCCACCCGGTACTATACTTTAATAGGTTTCTCATTACTGCTGATTCTTTTAAATTTCTTTGTCTTCCCTGCCCTAGGTATAGAATCAGGCAAAGTACTTGCATCAAATTATGATCTAGACCAACTCGTTACTCTCTCCAATAAAGAAAGGAAGGCAAGTGGCCTAATTGACTTAAAAAGAAATGATGAATTAAATAGAGCGGCACTTGCAAAAGGAAATGATATGCTCAAAAAACAGTATTGGGCACATTTTGGACCAGACGGTGAGACGCCATGGCAATTTATAATATACTCGGGCTATGATTATATCTATGCAGGAGAGAACCTTGCAAAAGATTTTAGTAAGCCTCTTGAAACACATTTGGCCTGGATGAAGAGTACAACTCATAAGGCTAATATTCTGAATGCTAATTTCCGGGATTTAGGTCTTGCTAAGGTAAATGGCAAATTTAATGGTAAAGAGACAACTATTATTATTCAGATGTTTGGTTCAAAAACAGGCGCAAATGTAGGTAGTACCTCTCAGTTAGAAGTGAAATCTAATCTTAATCCTGATATAAGTACTTATACGCCAAGTATAGTTTCTCCATTGACGAATAGCATTTTAAATACATCAAAAATAGTACTTAATGGGGAGGCAGAAATTGGCGATACCTTAAAGGTATATTCCAATCAAAAGCTTATAGGTGAGTTACCAAAAAATAATAACCCATTCACCATTAATATTGATTTATTGGAACTTGAAAATAATTTAAGCATCAAATCAAAGGAGAATTTAACTGGTAAAGAAAGCCAGGAATCAAATTTCGTAAATATTTTGATCGACCGTACCCCTCCTGATCTGGAGAAAAGTAGTATTCAATATTTACAGAATAAAGAGGGTATCCTAATTGAAATTCAAAGTGAGGAAAAGCTGTCCAATATCGATATTCAGACTGATTATGAATTGAATAGTTTTATTGAACAAAATTCTCAATATTATTATTTGATAAAAGACAATGTTGTAAAACAATTTACCCTACTTTTTTATGACGAAGCAGGTAATGTTTCCACCAAAGAAGTTAATTTAGAGCTTGAGCAAAAAGATGAGATTCCCTCATTGCCCGAAATTTCTGGCATTTTAACAGAAAAAGCTCCTTGGTATGAGAATATATCCTTACGATTAGGTCAAAAAGAATTAATAAATCTTTTTGTAATTACTTTTATGTTTGTACTAATAATTTTGGATTTAAGTTATTTGATAAAGAATGGAATTAAAAGGGAATTCCATTCCCATCATGGTTTCCATTTGGGACTTATATTAATTTGTTTTGTAGGTGTATTTTCCTTATAAAAATTACAGTACCTTATTTGAAGTAATTTAGCAGGAATGAAAATAATATTGGTGCCGAGAGAGGGACTTGAACCCTCACGACTGATAAGGTCAACGGATTTTAAGTCCGCAGCGTCTACCATTCCGCCATCCCGGCTTGCCACATAAGCTAGTCCTGCCAGATTTTACAACCTCCAACTCTTTTTGTACATTAATGATAAAATACAATGATATTTGAATAATATTGAATGCACTCAATAATTTCCAAAAACCTTTTTAGGTTCATATTTATTATATTAATAATTTTTAGTTTTTCTCCATTTTTTTTAACCAATTTGGTTAAAGCACATCCACAGCCCCTATTTGTTAATGAATTCACCTTTAGGTATAGACCGGATTTTATCGTATTAGACTATAAAATTCGAATTGAGCCGGTAATTAAGGAAGACATTTTCCACCAAATTGATATTGACGGAGATTTAACAATAGATGAGAAAGATTTGAAAGAATATGCAAATACGGTCTTATTTCCCAATTTAACTTCGAGATTAAATAATCAGGATTTAAAATATGAAATTATAGGCACAAAAGGACTTGAGAAATCTGATATAAAAAGTCTTGATGATTATGCTGAAATTAATTTTCGAGCGATAAACCCCATTCTTAAACCAGCAAATTCAATTTACGTTAAATATAATCATAAATATTTAAAAAATGATGCATATGGAGATTATAACGCTTATATGGATGATATTTTTGAGGTTCCCGGAATCCAAAGAACTAATATTGAAACTACAAATCCGAATGGTTTAGAAGATTATTCTACTGACTTTATCTTTACTGATAAAAAGCCGGCGATGCAATCAACAATTGCTGCTGCTCCCGTAAATATTTCAAAAAATAATATATTTCAAGACTTCCAAAAACTATCAACGGACCTCACAAATCAAGTAAAAAATTATAATTTTGAGAACCCCTATATATTTGTTACGGCATTTCTACTTTTATTTATAGCAGGAGCATTACATGCACTTACACCTGGACATGGCAAAAGTATGGTTGCAGCTTTTTTATTAGGCAAAAAAAATAGCAAGATGCTAGATATATTAATACTTGGTATATCAATTACATTGGCTCATACCTTGGTTATTTATATAATTGGATTTGTACTGCTTTCTATTCGCGAAACAGCCAATGCCCAAAATATTGTACTTTTCATCGAAAAAGTTAGTGCCTGGCTTTTTTTGGGTCTTGGATTAATACTCTTATTTAATGCGTGGCGAGCATATGAAGAATATAGTCACCATAATAAAAGCTTAAGAGGGCACCATCATACCCAAAAGAAACAGACTGATCACGAAAACAACCATCATATACATGATCATGGACATCCACATGCTTGGGAGAATGGAAATTTAAATATTAAGAGCAGATGGGATTTATTTTATGCCGGAATTTCTGGAGGAATAGTACCATGCTTTGATGCATTATCGATTCTCTTTGTATTTAATTCCATTGGCCGAGTAGATTTAGGTTTAATACTGGTATTTGTTTTTAGTCTTGGGCTCTCAGCCGCAATTATTCTCTTGGGGATATCTCTGCTTTACGGTAAGGAGAAGCTTAAATTGGAAGATAAAATAGGACCTAGGGCTGAGTACATTCTCCCTTTCACTTCAGGTGCAATAGTCGCATTATTTGGCATATTTTATATCCTTACAAAATAAATTTGTATTTAATGCAACCTAATTTATAATCAAGAACAATGTTTACACTTACCCAAGCTTTAGAAAAACTTTCAAAGGGAGAAATTACATCCGTACAATTAGTTGAGCTTTGCCTAAAAAATATTGAAGACAAAAATAAGGATTTCAATGCCTATCTTTTTATAAGAGATAGAGAGCAACTTCTAGCTGAAGCGAAAATGGCCGACGAAGAAAGAGCTGCAGGCTTAAAGAAAAAACTTTTAGGAATCCCATTTGCTCTCAAAGACACATTTATGGCTATAGGGACCCCAACTACTGCAGGAGATACGTACCTTGAAGGATCAATGAGTGAATATAATGCAACCATTGTGCAAAGACTTCATGATGAAGGTGCTATTTTGATTGGTAAAACAAATATGGATTCATGGGGCTTTGGTAGCTCAACCGAGAATTCCGCTTATGGAGTAACAAAAAACCCTTACGATATTACAAAAGTTGCGGGAGGATCATCCGGTGGAGCCGCTGCTGCAATTGCTCTAAATATGTGTATATTCTCTATTGGTGAAGATACAGGTGGATCGATACGTAATCCTGCAAGTTATTGTGGGGTATATGGGCTGAAACCAACTTATGGCAGAGTATCCAGATTTGGATGCATAGCATATGCATCCTCCCTTGATACCATTGGTGTTTTTGCAAATTCTGCCAAAGATATAGAAATAATTATGGATATTATTGAGGGAGTTGATCATCATGATATGACAATAGAGAATTTTGTCGGGCAAAAAAATCAAGAAAAACAAAAAATGAAATTAGCATACTCTATGGATTTTATTCCGGAAGGTATTGATGGCGAAACAAAGCGGATTTATCTTGAAACTATCGAAAAATTTAAGATGATTGGTTATGAAGCAATAGAAGTTTCCTTCTCCACTTTTAATTCGGCGATCCCAACTTATTATATAACAGCAATGTCTGAGGCTTCAACGAATCTTGCCAGATATCAAGGTACTAGGTATGGAAGCTTGAGTAATAAGGCAAACAGCAGCGGTGATTTTGCCCGTTTAGGCATTAAGACTTGGGAAGATCTTTTTACAAAATCTCGTACAGATGGTTTTACAAAAGAGGCCAAGAGAAGGACTTTGCTTGGTGCATATGTACTTTCAGAAGGTTACTTTGATGCTTATTATAAGAAGGCGCAAAAGATTAGAAATAAAATCAGGACTGAAATTGATGAAGTGCTCAAATCTAGTGATTTTATATTAAGTCCAGTTACACCTTCATCCGCACTAAAGATTGGAGAAAAATCTACTAACCCAGTAGAAATGTATCTTGAAGATATTTATACAGTCACGGCAAATCTCGCCGGAATACCGGCATTATCTTTCCCCGCTGGAAGAGATAGCGATGGAATGCCAATTGGTATGCAGATCATGGGGCGTAAGGGTGATGATAATAAACTTATATCAATTATCTCTAAATTACCCACAAAACAGGATTAATTTGTGTATTTGTTCCAAAATCTTATAATTTTAGAATGTCAGAAAGTAGGTTCAGAAAGTTCGAAAAAAATTCTATAAGTCTTTGGCATGGTTTTCTTTATATTTTATCCACACTATTAATATTACCCGTTTTATGGCTATTGCCAATAAGTTCAGCGATGAGTATTCCTTATCTCATCCAATCAGAGGATGATCCTTATGCTCTTCGTGCAGCGGCTTTCATAATAGGATTTATAATATTAGCTGTTTTACTATTATTTCTGATTGTTTATCTGTTAATAACTTGGTATTTAAGGAGGCAGGAAAAAAAAATGATTCTACTTAGAAAAAGCTTACTTAGAAAGATTCTTTTTATAATTATAATGATTTCTGCAGCAATACCTACTTTAATCTGGATATTGAACTTTTTCTCGCTGCTTTTATCAATACTTACTTCTACTGGTACAAGTTCTCTAACAACATTATCGGCATCAACATTGTTGGAATTCATGATTGTACCAATTTTATACCCATTTATTCTTATCTACTACATTTATCAATTAAAATATAACACTGAATAAAACAGAAAATTTTTGGCCTTGATAAAAGAAGAATATCCGAGACAAGCAATACATCCAGATTTAATATTATATTGAGTACTATTTGTATATACTTTTATAAGAGGAAGCATTGCAGAACAGTAAGAAAAGAATGCCTTGCTTTGTAACAAAACACCGCAGCAGATTTACCAAGAGCAAGAGTAAAGGACTTTTTAGCATCTGTTAGTTGAAATATCGAGCCTTGATTTATTGAAAATATATGAATAGAATGTTTTCATGGATGACTCAGCAGGCGCAGGAATTTTTGCATTGCTTTTTGCAGGATGCAATTTATTGTTTTTATGTATCGGATTGTTACTAAGTATTGCAGCAATATGGCTATTTATTGCATGTCTTATAGATGTATCCCGTAAGAGCGAAACAGAATTTAAGGATAGAACATTATGGTTAGTTATACTAATCTTAGGATTCTTTATCCCTTTTGGATTTATCGCTCCAATAGTTTACTACTTCAAGTACAAACCAAATTTATATTTCTGGAAATAAATAATTAGCCGAAGCCTTATTGTAATTAAGTGAATTTTTTATTTACTTAATAAGTATTTAATAAGGCTTTTTTATTTTATTAATACCATTATGGACCAATACCAAGTTGGTGCAGATTATTTGTTAAAATACGGATTATTTATTTCCATTCTGATTATCTGTATAGTATTGATTCTAGTACTTGCTACTACATATATTTGGGTACAATGTTTAAAGGATGTATTTTCTAGAGACTCCTTGATTTTCAAGGATAGAAACTTATGGATATGGCTTCTACTTTTACCTGCAGGCGGTATATTATTTTACGGAATTGGTTTTATACTGCTTTTAATCATCTCGTGTATTTATATTTATCTGTATAGACCAAGGATTTTTTGATAGATATTCTAGACAACACTTACCCGAATTTCTCAAAATGAACTCTCTCTTTGGGATATCCATAGGAAATTAAATCGGTAGAAATGCCCTCAACAGATTTATTACCTCCGCAAATAAAAATTCTTGTATTTATATCTACAGGTTCTTTCATAATACATTCCTGGCAATGTCCAACTACACCAGTCCAATTTGTACCCGGCTTCGAAATAACAGGTGTGAAAGAAAAGTTCTTATATTTTTCTGCTAATTCTTTAAATTCCTCATGAAAATATGCTTTATTATCAAACCTTAGTCCAAAATAAAGAGAAATTTTACGTTTAGAGTTTAAATTTAAGAGTAAATGTCTAACCATTGCTCTCATT
>CAZHCC010000027.1:0-8357 GCA_964530975.1 uncultured Candidatus Saccharibacteria bacterium | reverse complement strand
CTTTATTCATTTTTCAAGCGGATGTATTTTTTCAAGCAAAGACGAAAATGATGCAAAAAAAGAGGATTCCCTTCCTGCTCCAGTATCTTATTACAGCTTTACCAAAGTATGGGCTGAACAGATGATCCAGTACAATAAATCAGCTAATTTTAAATACTTGATTTTAAGACCAAGACAACCTGTTTCTTCTCAAATAAGCCGGATGAATATGCTGGTTAAATTTTTAACTTTTACAAGATTTATTGATATTCCAAATACCGGAACAGTTATTGAAGATTTAATGAATTGGACCGATCAGATTATTCAAAAGGAAGTAACTGGAATTCTCCATGTTGCAAATGAAGGTTATGTAACACCATTTGATATTGCTTTACTTATCAAAAAATATATTTTACCTGATTTAAATCCGATAAAAATTTCTAAAGAAGAGTTAAATAAACTTACTCCTGTAAAAAGGATTGATACTATTATGAATATTGATAGATTAAAATCGCTTGATATTGAAGTAAGACCATATAAAGACAGAATAGAGGAGATAATAAAAGAGCTTGCAGAAAATATTAATTATGCAGATAAAGAATTATTGAATACAGAATTAAATGCAACTGCAGATGCTTCAAAACAAAGAACTATAGTTAATGATATTTGGCAAAGTTTACTAAAATAATTATGAAATTATTAATAACGGGTGGTGCCGGTTTTATAGGAGCAAATTTTATATTTTACTGGCTTCGCAAATATCAAAATGATTCGATAATCAATCTCGATCTCATGACTTATTGTGCAAATCCCTTAACTGTCGAAATGCATAAAAAGGAATTTGGAGACAGATATGAATTTATAAAAGGAGATATTTGTGATGAAAATCTGGTTGATGATTTAGTGAAAAAAGTTGATGCAATAGTACATTTTGCAGCAGAAAGCAGTGTGGACCGAAGTGTTGACTCTCCTCATACTTTTGTAAAAACTAATGTTTTGGGAACTCATATGCTTTTGAATGCAGCAAGAAAAAATGGAAATAAAAGATTCCATCATATCTCAACCGATGAAGTCTTTGGTACTTTAGAGCTTTACGGATCTAATAAGTTTAGTGAAACAACAAATTACTCTCCAAGATCACCTTATTCAGCATCAAAAACCGGATCTGATTTACTGGTTTTTGCATATTTTGAAACATATGGACTTCCAATAACGATAACAAACTGCTCAAATAATTACGGCCCATTTCAATTTCCGGAAAAAGTCATTCCCCTTTATTTAACAAGAAGTATGAATGATAAACTTATTCCAATTTATGGAAAAGGTGAGGCAATTAGAGATTATCTTTTTGTAGAAGACCATTGCAGCGCAATAGAGATGGTTTTGTTAAAAGGCAAGATAGGCGAGAAATATTGTATTGGAGGAGATAGTGAAAAAAATACTTTAGAAGTAGCAAAAACTATATTAGAAAAACTGGAAAAACCTTCTGATTTAATAAAACATACCATTGATAGACCTGGCCATGATCCGAGATATGCAATTGATCATGCCAAAATTACAAGTGAACTTGGCTGGAATCCTTCTGTATCTTTTGAAGAAGGCATTGATAAAACAATTGAATGGTATAAAGAAAATACAGAATGGTGGAAGCCAATATCTCAAAAAGCAGAAGAAATTGCCGAAAAATATTTAAAGAATACAAAATAATGAAAGCCCTAATACTAGCTGGCGGTAGAGGAACAAGACTTAGACCGCTTACACATACAACAAATAAGCATTTAATCCCTATCGGCGGTCATCCAATGATTGAAAGAGTTATTAAGGATGTAGCAGAACTTGGAATTAAAGAAATTATTATTAATGTAAATAAAGGTGATAAGGAAATCCGAGAAGCACTTGGAAATGGAGAAAAATGGGGGGTGAATTTTACTTTTATTGAACAGGAAATTCCAAATGGAATGATGTATCCGATTATTATGGCAAAAGAAATAATTGGTGATGAGGATTTTTTGCTGCATGCAGGGGATAATATTTTATCCGGAGGACTTCAAAAATATTATGAAGAATTTTTAAGAAATAAATCCTCAGCTCATTTACTAGTAACTAAAGTCCAAAATCCGGAAAGATTTGGAGTCGCACTTGTAGAAAATGGTAAAGTTATAAAAACTATTGAAAAACCCAAAGAATTTGTAAGTGATCTGGCTGTTACAGGGGTTTATTTTTATACAAAAGATATCCAGAAAGCAATGGCAAGTGTAGAGCCGATAATTACAGGAAATAGTAAAATTCCTGAATATTATCCTCCGCTTGCACATCAATGGCTTATTGAAAATGGTTATGCTGTTACTGTGAGTGAATGTACAGGATGGTGGAAAGATACAGGGAAACCTGAAGATTTGATAGCTGCAAACCATTTAGTACTGGAAAGTCTGGAAACAAATGTGGAGGGAAGTATTTTAAGCTCATCGATTGAAGGAAGAATTGAACTTGCGGAAGGCTCAGTAATTGAAAATTCAATAATTAGAGGCCCAGTGCATATTGGAAAAAACTGCAGGATAAGAAATGCATATATAGGTCCATTTACATCAATTTCTGATAATTGTGAAATACAGGAAAGTGAAGTAGAGAATAGTATAATAATGTCTGGCTCAAAAGTATTGGACTTGGAGAAAAGACTTGATGCAAGTATCATTGGCTATAATACAATTGTTACAAGCAAAAAAAGTAAGCCGAGAAACTTAAACTTATTTATCGGAGATAATAGTGATGTTAAAATACCGTAAGTATCTTATTTATCATTGCCATCTAACTTTTCGATGAGCTTCTTTAGTTCATCGGAATTTTGTATTGTAGTGACTAAAGTGGAATTCTCTGTCTGTACAACTATAATATTTTCAACTCCATGGATTGCAAGCATTTTTTGAGTTCTATTTACTACTAAACTATTTTTCAGATCAGATGTAATAACCCTGCCTTCAATATAATTTCCATTTATATCTTTTTTATTTAACTCATGGATAGTTCTATATGTTCCGACATCCGACCAGCCGATGTTTGCGGGTAAAACAATAATATCTTTGGTTTTTTCAAGAATCATATAATCGAAAGCCTGTTTAAAAGTTTTTGAATAGTTTTCTTGAAATTCAATTGATTCAAAATCATATTTTAGAGCTTTATTGATTAATTCCAAGGTCTCATTTGCGCTTCTTTCAAATTGATTAAGCATTTCATCATTTCTGAAAATGAAATAGCTTGCGTTCCATAAATATTTCCAATCATCGACAAAATCTTTAGCAGTTTCTAAATCCGGTTTTTCTTTAAATGAATTAACTTTGAAAATAACTTCCCCATCAATTCTATCAACTGGTTCAGACATTTCTATATATCCAAGAGTTATTGCAGGAAAAGTCGGATTTAAACCAATAAGTGCAATTTGATCTGGGTACTTCTCAAGAACAGCCACAGCAATTTTTATCAATCTTATAAATTCTTCGACTTTTAAAATCTGACAGTCGCAGGAAATATAAACCGTTTTTCCATAACCTTTATTCATTAAATACGAGGTTGCCAGACAAATTGCAGGACCTGTATCCATAGATATTGGCTCGTAAATAATATTTTCTTCAGGAATCTCTGGGACTTCCTTCCTGAGTAAGTCCTTAAATCTCAGACTTGTTGAAATAAAAATATCTTCAACTGAATAGTCTGTCAAAAACCTTTCATATGTTTGTCTGAGTAAAGATTTATCACCGAGTAATTTAACAAATTGCTTAGGTGATTTTTTGGTTGATAACGGCCAAAGTCTAGTTCCAGTGCCTCCAGCCGCAATTAAAATAGCTGTTTTCATTCGATTTAAGATCATATTGCATAAGATAGAAAGAGTAAAGACAGAAAGTATTTGATACAATATTCCATGTTCAAACTTAAACTTTTAGGATTTGATCTTGATGGCACATTATCCCTCAGCAAATCAGAAGTAACAGAAAATATGGCTAATATTCTTACTGATTTACTAAATCATTTTAAGCTAGCTATAATTTCTGGTGGAGACCTTCCACAATTTGAGATCCAGGTTGTAAATGCTTTAAAACATAAAAACGCCAACCTTGAAAACCTACTCCTTCTTCCAACATGCGGATCAAAGTTCTTTTATTTCGAAAATGGTGAACTTAAAAAACTTTATTCAGAAGATTTAAGTATAGAAGATAAGAAAAGGATTTTTGAAGCATTTGAAAAAGCCATAGAGGATTTGAATTTAAAGCCTGAAATTATTTATGGGGATCAGATAGAAGATAGAGGAACTCAAGTAACTTTTTCCGCATTAGGCCAAAATTCACCCTATGAAGTAAAGTCTGTATGGGATATTGATATGGAGAAGAGAAAAAAAATTAAAGAGTATGTAGAACCTTTATTGCCTGACTACAGCATACATATAGCAGGGAAATCTTCAGTAGATGTCACAAGACAGGGAATTGACAAAGAATATGGAATGAGAAAATTAATAGAATATAGCGGATTCTCAACCGATGAAATTCTTTTCTTCGGAGATAAATTAGTGGAAGGCGGTAATGATTATCCTGTTGTTAATACCGGGGTAATTTGCAGAGATGTAATTGATGAAAACGATACCGAGAAAATATTGCAAGGGATTATTGATAGCGGGTATGAGTATGGAGGGAGTTAAAAGTTAAAAGTTAAAAGTTAAAAGTTAAAAGAACTGTACTTACATAGTAATTGATGTCAAATACTAATTTTTAAGTAATAAGTTTTATCCTATATTATCTTCTCACTTTTTACTTTTTACTTTTCCCCTCATTTAGTTATACTGTCTTTAAACCTAAATACCATGGACCAAGTTCAAAATTTTTTCCGATATATTCCAGGAGGCGATACACTTTCAATCATTATACTTTACTTCCTCGGCACAAGTATTTTAGCCTTTATTCTTGCTCCTTTTATAATTGGTGGTCTCTATCGACTCAAAATACAGAGGACTAGAAAGGGCGATGATGAATTGGCAACCAAACTTGATGAGCAAAAAGGGAAAATAGGCACCCCTATAATGGGAGGTCTAATTGTCATTTTATCAGTTGTCATTATCACTTTTATTTTCAATTGGGATACAATTACCATTGGTGGAGTCAGATATTCCTATACCTTCCTACCCATAGGTGCACTTGTTCTTGCAGCATGTATTGGCGGAATTGATGACTTACTAAATATCTTCGGCAAAGTACGTAAACAGCCAATTCCGGTTAGTTTGCATATTAAGCTGGCATTTGTGCATAAAAATTTTTTAAACAGAATATTTTATCTCATAACTATTCCATGGGCGGTATTCAAAAGATCAATGCTTTTCCTTGGGTCTAAGCCAAAGTCAGGACTGCAGGTGCATGAAAAACTTCTCTTACAGGCATTAGTGGGCATCACTGTAGGATTATGGGTATATATCAAAAATAATAACTCAACTATTTGGATTCCGATCCTTATGCAATACGAGTGGTTTCAGAATTTGGTTAATTTTTTACCCTTTATTCAGGCTGTTCCTGCGATAAATAGTATTGATATCGGCTGGCTAATGGTTCCATTTATTGCTCTAACTATTATGACAATTTCTAATGCTGTTAATTTTAGCGATGGAATGGATGGTCTTGCGGGGGGGCTTCTTCTGCTGGCTTTCTCAGCATATACAGTAATGGCATTTAATGTATCAGAATATGGGCGTGTGGTTAGTGACCAGCTGGTTTACGGTAATAGAGCAGTAGCTTATCTTTCTGCATCTGCAGCCGGTGGATTGCTGGCTTATCTGTATTTCAATGTAAAACCTGCAAGAGTTCAGATGGGTGATGTAGGCAGTCTGGGAATTGGAACTTTATTATCAGTAATAGCAATTATACTTGATAGAGAATTCACTTTACTATTTATAGCAGGAATATTTTTAATGAATGGAGTATTTTCAAGACTTCTTCAAAAAATCTGGAGAACAACTTTCAAAAAGAAACTTTTCCGCTATATACCGCTTCATTATCATTTTGAATCAAAAGGCTGGCCGGAGGAGAAAGTTGTTATGAGATTTATGATTATAAGTATAATTCTAACAGCTATTGGAGTTTATTTGGCAGGGCTTTGAGTTTATAGTTAAAAGTTAATAGTTAATAAGGAATAGTTGAAAATTAAAAGTGCAACTGTGAATAGTTTTGTTATTTTTTTGCTTTTGATGATTTACAAATAGAGATAAGAATTTTTATTATTTCTTCGGAGGATGATTCCAGATCCTTGAGCTTATCATATTTCAGTATTTTTGATTCATATAAAAGCCTTATCTAATAATTGATTTCAAGTGATTCTTTATAGGCAATTTGCATCTTTACAATAAATTCTCTCTTGGAAAAAGCTCCTAAAGCCTCCTCAATATTTGCTCCAATTGAAGTACCGCTCCTCAATATCTGATCAGCAAGTGAATATTCTTTTTTCTTAATCAAGTATTTATATAGCCTGATTATTCTCAAAGCAAAATAGAATGATTTTTCACGGATTAAACTCTTCACAGAAATGTACAAAATCTATTGTACCCGTTAATGAATTCTTTTGCATTTAACTCTCTTTTTCCAAGTGGTTTAAGGGAAAGTATTTCTAATAAGCCATCACTAAACCTTAATAAAAGCTTGTTGTCATAGATAAAAAAGCCAAAAAAACTAGCTGTCTCAATTTCCTCAATCCGAGACAACCTTGACTGATAAACATCAACTATTAACTCTTCACTCTTAACTATTAACTGACATCGCGCCACCGGCCCCGGATTACCCGCCATAATCTTTCCATGTGCTTTAAGTACAGTATCTTCAAATCTCACTCCAAAATTTTCTTTAACCATATCCGACACATAGCAATAAGTAGCTTCATCATGATTTTGCTTAGTCAATATCCATTTATCAGGGTTGAAAATTAATTCAAAGTCCCTATCTAAAATATACGCGCTTAGATCGGCTAATTCATCCATTAAATCCCCCGAATTCATTTCCTCAAACTTTTCACTTTTAACTTTTAACTTTTCACTAACTAATATTTCCCCCGTATCCATCCCTTCATTCATTTTTATTATTGTTACTCCAGCAGAATCCTTATCCTGATTTAAAATTGTAAATTGAACCGGAGCTGCACCCCGATATTTGGGTAATAAAGAGCCATGAAAATTCAAAAAACCATATTTAGCAGTATCGAGAAGCTTTTTAGGTAAAATCTTTCCATAAGCTGCGACAAATGAAATATCAGATGAAAGTAAATTATCTCCAATTACATTTTTACTTTTTACTTCTAACTTTTTACTTACCTCAATACCCTCAAATAATTCCCGGATCTTTACAGGAGTTAAAACCAAAATATTATTCTCAATACAATATTGCACAACCGGATTATTTTTTAATTCCTTTTTGCGTCCAAATGGTTTTGCGGGTTGAGAGACAACATATTTAAGGTTAACATTACCCTCTTTATGAAATTCAAAAAGTTTCTGTAAAATTCTGACGCTGAAATCAGATGATCCGTAAAAGGCAATATCCATGGTCAAAGTATATGATGTAAACAATTTATAGTCTATATAAAAGAAGATAAGGCATAAAAATATGCCTTATCACTTTCTCTAAGTTAAAATTCTACTCATTCATACCAATAGTGAAGTATGTAAAATCAGGCTCTTTGTATTCGGTGTCTGGAACCGGACTGAATTTATTAATTAATCCAAAACTGATTTTCTTATCTACAGAATTGACAAAACCTGATTCTGTCTGATTATTACCTTGAAGATAAACATATTTTACAGCAAAATAAATGCTGTCACCTTTTTCATATATTTCATTCATATCCTCAAATTCCTCTAGAAAAACCCTATTTATAAGAGAATTATCATTTTTATAGAATGAAGCATATTTCTTACCGCTGATCGTTTCAAACTTAACTTTATAATTTGTAAGTAGAATATCCGGCCTTTCAGCACCTCCATCACCATAAACAAGAGTAAAAGATTTAAAAGACTTACCATCATATCTATATGTCTTGGGTGAATCCTCATAGTAATGGATAACTATGCCACCTTCATCATAATATGCCCCAAACCTTGCACCTCCCTCTTCAAAAATAGTCATTTTCTCTGGTAAAACTAATGCAGTATCGGAGAATGTACCTGTTTGTAAGTTAAATACTCTTCTCAATAATGTCTGATTAGAACTTTTGTTAAGAATTAAAGTCTCAAATGAGTAAGCATTGACTGATTTTAATGCATAATATGCATGAAAGTTAAAATTATTTCTTGAATAAATTGGAGAAGCAAGATCATTACTTGCATCATGATCTATTACTTTTTCGTAAATATAATTGTATGT
>CAZHCC010000026.1:0-9360 GCA_964530975.1 uncultured Candidatus Saccharibacteria bacterium | reverse complement strand
AGCCGATACGATCATTGGATATAATATACTTGGCTATGATTTTCCTGTTCTTCGCAAATACTATGACTTTGATCTTTCAAAGAAAAAAGTAATTGATATTTTCAAATTAATTGTGAATAAACATAAAATTTATCTTAAGCTTGATAATATTGCATCGACCACTTTAGGAGCGTCCAAGATTGCTCATGGCCTTGATGCTGTAAGGTTTTACAAAGAGGGAAAACTGGATAAACTCAAAGAGTATTGCGATATGGATGTGAAACTTACAAAGGATATTTATGAATTTATCCTTGAAAATGGGTACTTATATTATACAGACGGAATGGGAAGCAAGCAGAAACTAGAGCTTCAAATTGAGGAGAAAAAGGATATGCAGTCTGATTTATTTGGAGGGCTTTTCTAATTATCCTCTTTTTGTTGAGTACATAGATATCTGAACTAATCTATAAAATATTAATTACTTTTGTACCCCCATGGTGATATATAAGTATAATGAAATACTTAATAGCAACTTGTGGCATTACACATTCAGGTAAAACAACTTTCGGGAAAGAAATTAAATCTAATATTCGGTCGGTGCCTTTGCTTGATTCTGATGAAATTTACTCATTATTAAACGGAATAATCCCAGAGATAAAAGAGACTGAGAAAACACGTACTATTGTAAATATAGATAAACCAAGGCTAAGACATATTCTTTTTGAAGAGATTATTAAATTTTTTCTTGAGAACCATAAATCTGTAATCTGTACAAATGGGAATACGAAGATTGATGGGAGAAGAAAACTACGCAGTATTGCAGAAAAACATAATGCAAAATTTATTCTCATATATTTTGATTTTGAAAAAGAAGTCATTTTAGACAGAATCAAGAATTCTTCCAGGGGAAATGATTTTTTGACTAATTCAAATGATTATTACGAAGTATTTGAAAAGCAAAGTACTAATTTTGAAATACCAAGGCCTGATGAAGGCGATTTATTTCTCAGGATAAGAGATCAAACTGAATATAAATTAGTACAAAGTGAAATACAAACTTTATTAGAATGGTCTATTGAGTAAACTAATGTCCTTAAGTCAGGTTCATTTCTGAAAATCTGCTCTTAAATAGCAAATAAATAGAAGTAATCTAAATAAAAATTTATAATAAAATGTAGTTAATCTCATATTATTTTTAAAAATAATTTATGCAAAAAATATATTCAGAAATGAAGATTAAGGGAATCCAAATTAGAATAAGCAATTCTTACTTGAAGTCCCCGTCCAAAATGTGCATCAAAAATATTTATAATTACTAAATTATCCTTTTCCAAATACCAGAAGTAATTTCGATATGGAAATATAATATAGTCTTCCTCATTTAAATACAAAATTCCTTTATCTTTAAGCTTTTCTCGTACTTCTATGCGTAAAGCATCAAACTCCCAATAATTTAAAATATCAGTATTCTCTATTTTTCTCACACTTTCCAGATCATAGTTAAAAGCTTTAAATTCAAGGTTCGGATATGCCTGTCGCATAATTCCAGTTTTCATATCTGCATAAACTGACGACGAATCGTATAATACACTTAAGATGTTTTCATTCGCTAATCCTAATTTATAATTGATAGTCTTAACATAAACTACAGTAAAATCTAAGCCTTCCTGATATTCTTTAACTTCCTGTTCACATAGATCTAAATACTTTGTTTCGCTCGAAAAGAAATTCTCAATCTCCTGATTAACTTTTCTATATTTTGGATTGGACTGGTCATTTATTTGTGGATATTTGATTGTATAGTGACAAAGTTTGTTCACGGAATAAATGTCCTTTTTGGTATCAATAGTTTCAAGGTTTTTTGCCGGCTTATTGATCTTTTCTACATAATAATTCAAATAGCTAGGTGAGCTGTATTCTTGTAGCATATTGGCATATTTATTGTTTGAACCATTTTCATAATCAGTGATTCTCTTATTAAGTAAGACTTCTTTATTTTGAAGATACTCGATTTCCATTCCATTATTAGATTCGCTGTATTTCATCAAACTACCAAATTGAATAGCCCCATAGCCAGTCCCTAAGCATAAAATTGGGGTTACAAAAAACACAGCCAGTAATACCAGAAGGGTTTTTTTAGTTTTTGACATTATTTATTCTATGAGTAAAGGGGTATAAATTCAATTTGGTTCACCAGACAGTCAACAGTGCTAGGAAAAAGTTTGGTGTATAAAGGAGACAATTGGCAATGCCATATACCCGAACAACTGTGAGTGGTATATGGAGCTGGCGGTTGGACGAAGTTAGAACCGAAAGTTTAATCACAGGACATACTCCAAAAAATTAGTGCTATTAACTAAATGAACTGGAGCATCCGGATATGCAGCTTTCCAATCCGAGGGAATCTTGAATTTATCTCGACTGTATTTAACCTCAAAAGCATTTAGATTACCATCTTTTTCTTCAATCAAATCAATTTCTTGCTGTTCATATGTTCTCCAAAAATAATAATTCACAGTTTCTCGATTATATTTATGTCTTTTAATCTTCTCCATTACAATGTAATTCTCCCAAAGCTCACCAATATCATTGCGAAGTTTCAATTGATTAAAGTTATTTATAAAAGCATTCCTGATTCCATTATCATAAAAATAATAACGTGATGTTTTTGTAATTTCTTTTCGAAGATTTCTGCTAAATCCTCTAACCTTTTTAATAATAAAAGCCTTTTCCAAAAGGTGAATGTATTTCGCAATTGTATCTTTGTGAAGCCCAACACTTGTACCAATTTCACTTAGTGAAACTTCCTTACCAATTTGGAAAGCAAGCATTGTTAAAATATCAATCAACTTTCCAGTATCGCGAACTTCATCAAGATCAATAATATCTTTTAAGATCAAAGTATTTGCAATTTCTGAAAGATAATTTGCTTTTTCGTTTTTTTCGGTAATGCTTTGGACTTCCGGATAACCTCCAAAAATCAATATTTCTTCAAGTTTTGATTTATAGCTTTCTAAACTTTCTGTTTCTATAAATTCTTTTGCGGTAAGTGAAAAAAGTGTCAATAAGTTTTTTCTACCCAAAAGTGGCTCGCCAAGTTTTGCAGCGAGATCAAATGATGTTGAACCACTGGCAATTACGGCAACTTCAGGAATATTATCAACAATAAGTTTTAGATTTAATCCAATATTTGGTATCGTTTGTGCTTCATCAATTATCAAAATCTTTTTATTTCCAATGAATCTTTTAAGCGAATCGATTGACTGCGAAGAAAGTTCTTCTTTTACAAATCGATCTTCTCCAGTTACGAACCTTACATTTTCTTCTCCAAGTTCGTTGATAAGTTTGTTAAGCAAAAAGGTCTTTCCGACTCGCCTAGCTCCATACAAAATCAGTACTTTTTGAGGTACTATCATATTTTTTAATTGTTCAAAAAGCTCTCTTTTATACATAATTAGCGGTATTTAGCCAAATCCAGCTGTCTGGTTAGCGATATTATACCAAATTCCGCTAATATGTAAATATGAATAGGTCAAACAGGATGGTATTAATTTTAGAAGTTTAGAAATTTAAATAACATATTTAATCTGAATCATTCCATATGGTGTAATCCAACATATCTTCTCTAAAGTACCAGTCATTATCAATTTTTTTAAATGTAAAATCTGGTTCATAGATATATGAATCAAATCCATTTTTACTAAAACTGACTTTAATCTTCTTGCTTCCTGAAATGTTAAATTCCGATTCGATAGAATTTATATTTTTCTCAATTTTACTAAGTGAAGTTTCTATTTCGTAAATTAAAGTAGATGCCTCTTTGGAAATAGCATCGTATTCTGAACTGTTAGTTAACTCAATTATACACTTCTCATTATTAGTGTAGTTCCCTTTGGAGTAAGAAATATACTGACAATCAGCATATAGAGGATGGCTATGATTTATGTAAAGACTTTTGATTTTATTTTCTTCAATAATTTTTAGGACCTCATTTAGCTTAGAAGTTTTACTTTTAATTTCGTTATATTTCATCAAACTACCAAATTGAATGGCTACATAACCAGTCCCTAAGCATAAAATTGGGGTTACAAAAAACACAGCCAGTAATACCAGAAGGGTTTTTTTAGTTTTTGACATTATTTATTCTATGAGTAAAGGGGTATAAATTCAATTTGGTTCACCAGACAGTCAACAGTGCTAGGAAAAAGTTTGGTGTATAAAGGAGACAATTAGCAATGCCATATACCCGAACAACTGTGGGTGGTATATGGAGCTGGCGGTTGGAGGAAGTTAGAACTGATAAAACTAACTTAATACTCTCTACTCAATAAATCGGTTAGTTCTTTAATATTTGGAACTGATGGAAATTTATTTGTTTGCTCAATCTCATCACTAATAAGAACACAATTATCAATTCCGACAGAAACAGCAGCGACCAAATTTTTGATTTTATCATCAACAAACATTATATCCTTTGGATCTAAACCAGTTTGTTTTATCGCATGTTCATATATTCTTCTATCGGGTTTATGGACGCCAATTTCAAAAGAAATAATTATTGGATCAAAATATTTTATTAAACCAAATTTAGGTAAGTCCCAAGTTCGACGAGATGGAAATGCATTAGAAATTATTCCTAATCTAAAAGACTTACTTAAGAGTTCAAGTGATTCAATAGCATCTTCCATAAGTTCATAATTACCATAACGCGCTTCTAAAAGTATATTTAATAAATCATCAGTTGCCGTAATACGAAGTTTATCAATCATATCGATATGAAATTGATTAAAATATCTATCCATATCTTCAATAGTTCGCATAGAATTAAATTGTTCCTTCCATGCTTCTGTTTGATTTCCAACCAATTCTGAGTGTAGTTTTTCAAACTGAACTTGAGGAATTCCAAGTAAATTAGCAGCATCTTCTTCATATTCTGTAATTTTGCGAACGAGAACATGTCCCACATCAAAAAATATTAGTTTTGGCTTTCTTTTTATTTGCATTACTGATTAGATGATACTATCAATTAATTGTTGTTCAAAGATGCTAGCTTTGTAAAAAGAGATATAGCATTGAAGGTTTAGAAATTTAACTATTTGTTAAAATTTTCTATGATATTTTATGAATAGTTTTAAATACAAAGAAGACGAAATATTTTTTAAAGATTTATTAGGTCAATATTATGATAAAAAGTTTTTTGATTTTTCTGATCCAATAATCAAGCGCAAACAATTTAATTTAATCCGTAACAGTATTTTAAATACTTTCTTGGCAAAATATAGTAAGAGGTGCTTTTTATCTTATGATTGTTGTGATCTAAACAGTGGATTTAATATCGATCATATTATCCCCATTTCAACTAATAAACTTAATAAGGAGTTAAGACTATTAAAGCCAGAAAAAGAGAAAAAGGTCATCAGTCAATCTTTCGGATCGAATAATGAAATAAACCTTATGCTCACATGTAGAAATTGTAATTTCAGGAAAAAGCATCGATTATTAGAAAAGGATGAATTGAAAAGAATTTTGAGTAAAAGACTTTAACTTTACGGTATAATATAAAAATATGATTTATATTGTTACGGGAAATAAAAACAAATTTGAAAAAGCTCAACAGGAATTAAATGAGTATAAAATACAAATTGAACAAATAAAGTTAGATATTCTTGAACCGCAATCAGATGACTCGAAATTTATTGCCGACTACAAAGCAAATCAAGCATTTGAACAAACAAAAAAGCCTGTCATTATAACTGATACAAATTGGTCTATCCCCTCCCTAAAAGGTTTCCCTGGACCTTATATGAAATATATAGGTGAGTGGTTTGAAAGCGATGATTTTTTGAGTTTAATAAAAAATAAGAATGATCGAAATATAATTTTTGAAGATATTTTAGTTTTCAAGGATTTAAATCAAACAAAGGTTTTTATTAGTATGCAAACTGGCGAGTTTTTAAAAGAATCAAAAAGGGAGGGACATCCAATTGATAAGATTGTTACTTTTAGGAAAGATAAAATGAGTATTACAGAATGTTTTGCTTTGGGGATTTCTTCTTTTGATGAAGAGTCTGATTCTGTGTGGAGACAATTTGGAAAATGGTATGCCAGCTTAAAAAAATAGATGAATTGATCTAATATAGTTCAAACAATGGATATCAAAAAACTTCTCAGCAAGGATTTTCTCGAAAAGCTTAAGTATAAGCTCTCAACTGGAAATGCAAGATCAATTTATTTGAATTGTATTCCTGGGAAATATAAAGGCAGGCTAGAACTTGCAGAACTGGAAGGAGTTATCGCTGGATCCACCGAGAAGTTTGTTAACCTGCTATTGAGTGAAAGTGTCTTTAATTTTGATATTGATATCCCTTCATCTGAAAACAAAAAAGACGAAGAAATACCAAAAGAAGTAAAGGATGCAAGACAACTTCTTAAAGCTAGAGTTGAATATCTCATTGCTGAAGAAAAAACAGTCAAGGAAAATTTTGGAGTTAGTACTTTAAATTTTGGCTATCCAATAATTGCATATAAAAAAGCAAAAGACTCTAAATTTATTTATGCACCACTTCTTTTATGGGAGATAGAACTTAAGAAAGATCTAAGCCAAAAAAATTCTTATCGCCTTAGTAGAACTGCAGATCATGGTGTTAGATTTAATGATATGCTTTCTATTCTTTTAGAAGATGATGCACAGATTAAGATAGAACAAATTGATGATGCATTACTTTCTGACGGAGTTTTGGATAGAGTCGAAGTAGTCGAACTTGTACAAAAAATAAATAAACAGGTCTTAAAAGACTCTGAGAATATAGAGCTAGGAGCAGTTTATGCGAAACTGGATAAAGATAAAATTACTAGTTCAACGTGGATAAATACTGGTATATTTGGTCATTTTAGACATCTAAAAACTCCAATTATTAAAGAAGTTAAAAGGCTTATAAAAGAATTTGAAGATGGAAACATAACTTTTATTGATGACGAGTATAAACCAGAAAAATCTTTAACTTCAGTTGAATTGGACCCATCTCAGAAAAAGATTATAGAGACTTTATCAGATTCTAAGCATAGAATCATTCAAGGTCCCCCAGGTACGGGAAAAAGCCAGACTATTACTGCAATTGTTGCAAATGTTTTAGCAAATGGCGGTAGATGTTTAGTTGTTTGTGAAAAAGATGTTGCTTCCAACGTTATACGAGAAAAGCTTATTGAAGCAGGTATTTCTTCAAATATGATCCTTAAAGTAACAGATCCAATAAATGATAGAAGGCAATTTGCGGATTATATGAGTAATATACTTGATAAGCCTACTGATTTTACGAATTATCAAGACTCCCAATTAGAATCATTACTTAAAAATAGTATAACTTTGCAATCTAAATATAATGATGCAAAGAAAAAATTATATTCAAAAGATATTTTAAATACTCCTTTTAGGGATTTAATAGGGAGGCTCTCTTCTATTAATAGAAATTATAATTTTAATCGAAGTTTAACAACAAACTTTGATTCATATGAGAATGTGAATATTGAGAATTTAAAAAACTCATTAATTGAATTAGAGTTAAAGTTCAGGAAAATAGAAGAGAAATTACATTTGCTTTGTAATTTTGAAAATGATTTTGTTTTACACCTGAACCCTATCAATTATAATAACCTAAGAGAAGATCTATATAATATAAAAGATGAAATAGGTTCTGCATTACAACAAATAAGAGAAGTAAGTGGTGCTACAAATAATAAGTTTTTAAATAAAAAAACAGATATTTCCTTATTTGATAAAATTGCAAGTATATTCTCCAAAGAAGTGAAGCTGATTAATGAAAATATAGATTCATTAAGTGATAAAGTAGAAGAAATAAATCAAAAAAGGATTTTAATTCCAGTAACTGATAAAAGCATAGTTGATGATAACTATATACATGAACAACAGAAAGAATTAAACAATCAAATTGAGTATATTGAAGAATTGATTGGTATAGATCAGGCGTTAATTTACGATTATAAGGACTTACTTACATCCTTAAATCAAATAGATAATTATTCTAAGGAAGTTTATGAACACATTCTTAAAAAACCAGAATTTAAATCTAATAATAATTGGCATATATTGTTCGAAAAGTCATTGATTGAGTACTTTTTACAAAAAGATTTGAAGAGCTCTGTTTTTTTTACTGGTGAAACTTTAGATTCTTATATTAATGATCTAATTCAAAATGAGTCAAAAATACATCAATTAAACACTAGAAATATTAATGACAATTGGAGACTCGGTATCGCTAATTTAAAAAGTAATAGTGGCTGGAGTAATGCAAAGTTCCATTTAGCCCAAAAGCGACAGTCACAGAAAAGAGGTCCAAGAAAATCATTACAACAGCTATTCCATGATTATCTAAATGAAATTTTGGCTGTTTCACCTGTGATTCTTACAAATCCAATTACAGCAAATGTACTATTTACAGGTAAAGAAAAGATTTTTGATGTCGTACTTTTTGATGAAGCTAGTCAGTTAAGACTTGAGGATACAGTAACATGTATGCTTCTAGGGAAGAAAGTTATTGTTTCAGGAGATAAGCACCAGATGCCTCCTTCAGATTACTTCGACAATGGACTAACATTCGAAGATGAGAATAATGAAGAATTAGAAGAAGACGATAATCCAATTGATGCTGCTGCTGAATCACTTTTAGCTTTTTCTTATTCAATAAGTAATTATTTTGAAGATATTATGCTTGAGTGTCACTATCGCTCTCAACACCCAGATTTAATTGAATTTTCTAATTATGCTTTTTACGGCTCTAGGCTTCTTCCTATGCCAGCTAAAGAAAAGTCTAATCCAATCAAGTTCATTCAAATTAATGGAGAGTACAAACAGAAAAAAAGAATTAATCAGGATGAAGCTAAAGCAATTATTAATCTCCTCAAATCAGATGAAATTAATGAAAATTCTAGTGTTGGTATTGCAACATTAAATATAAATCAAAGAGATTTAATAAGGGAATATTTAACAAATGAAATTGAATTAGATGAACTCTTTAGTAAAAAACTATTGAAGCTTGAGGAAAATGGTTTGTTTATAAAAAATTTAGAAAACATCCAAGGTGATGAAAGAGACATAATTATACTTTCTATTACGTTTGGGGTTAATGAAGATAAGAAATTTAATCATTTCTTTGGTCAATTGAATAATAAAACCAAAGGCTATCGACTTTTAAATGTTTTGGTCACAAGAGCAAAACAGAGGTTATTTATTTTTAATTCAATCCCAGAAGCAGAATTTAATAAGTTTGCTGAGTTTAGACAAAATAAAAGTGAAATACTTGGTGGAAGAGGAGCATTATTTGCTTATCTCGCTTATGCAAATGCTGTTTCTAAAGGGGACACTGA
>CAZHCC010000025.1:0-9380 GCA_964530975.1 uncultured Candidatus Saccharibacteria bacterium | reverse complement strand
GAAATATTGAAACAAATATTTTCTTAAATGAAGAAAATAGAAAAAGACATATTGTAATAAATGGTCAAACTGGAACAGGTAAATCCACCATCATGAAAAATTTTGTTTTGCAGGATATTGATCAGAACTTATTACAAAATAATAAGCGAGGTTTAATGCTAATGGATCCGCATGAAGATTTCTTTATTGATATTTTAGAAAGATTGCCAGAAACAGAAATTGATTTAGAAAAATTTATTCCTTGGGATACGACAAGTGAAGATTATTATTTTGGTTTTAATCCACTTTTTGCAGTAGGTTTATCAGAGCGAGAAATTGATTTGATTGTAGACTCCAATTTTAAATTAATAGAAAAAGTGATCCGCAGAATCAATCCAGAATCAGGAATGGGAATGACTGGAAAACCAATGCTAATAAACGCCATGAAAACCCTGATGGTTTTCCAAAATGAATGACTAGAAAAAGTCGGCAAAACTGAAGCAAATCTTGATCTTATAAAAAATAATGCTCCAACTTTACTAGATGTAAGAAGCTTGTTTTTAAGTGATGAGGAATGTTCGACCGTTTTATCTTTTATACCATTGGAAAAATATGAAGGACTAAGAACTTTTTGGGAAGATATTTTGCCAAATTATAAAGAATCAAAAAACTGGTCTGAAATAAGACAAGGTTTTGATAATAAAATATCTCAAATTCTAACAGGAATTTTATTCTTTACTTTTGCTCAAAGTCAGAACTCTATAGAGATTTCTGATGTAATTAGAAACTCTAAAATCTTAATTGTAAATCTTTCTTCCAAAAATATTGGAGAAGAGGGAATGGGACTTTTAGGTTCTTTGCTAATGTCAAAAGTCTGGTTTGAATCCAAGAAAATAGAAAAACAAAAGCGTAATCCACTTGTCGTTTATGCTGATGAGTTCCAGAATTTTGCCAATAGTGATTTTGCGAGTGCATTGTCTGAAGCAAGAAAGTTTAAACTCGAACTTGTTTTGGCTCATCAGTTTTTCCAGCAACTTCCTGAAGAAGTTTTCCATGCAGTTATGGGAAATGTTAAAACAAAAATTTATTACAGATGTGGACTTGAAGATTCTGAGATGATTGCTAAAGAATTACAAGCAAGGCTTTTGCAAAACGAAGTAATGGAAGTTCCAGAATTCCATGCAAATATTAAAGTCGGCGAAGATGTATTTTCCCTGTATGTTCCAGTTGAAAGAAAAGAATCAAAATCACCAGAACAAGTTTATAAAATCATAGAAGATTCCTATCAAAAATATTCCAAGAAACGCTCATTTATAGAGCAAAATATAATCAATCGTAAAAACTGGATCAGAGATGGCTGTCAGGCTTTTGGCTAAGTCATGCACTAAAACAGTTATCCAGAACCAAAGCACTTAAAAACTTAACCTCTATTTGGATTTACGCATCCCACCGGCATCCATAGTCTCGTCATATTGTGAGTGGGTAGACTTTTTCAAAGCCCACCCACTCACTTCCTCGACTATGGATTAGTGTATGTATTAAGGAAAGAGTTAAAGGTGGGTGCGTGTAAAGGGGAGGTTAAGTAATAAGAATATAAATATAATAATTATGAAAAAAATAAGATTAAATAAAAATCAAATAGAGACATTAAAAATAATTCAGAGTTTCAGGTATTTGCCGATGAAGGTATTGATGGGAATAGTCTTTGAAAAGAAAGTTTATAGTCATTTATCAGGACTGAGCAAAGGATTAAATCGACTAGAATATTCTGGACTGATTAAAAGTTTTTTATACGGAAATAATTGGAAAGTTGTTTTTATAACAAAACTTGGGGCAGAAACTCTGGCAATGGAATCTGGAATTCCGATAAAAAATCTTTCTATTCCAAACCTCAGTCATAAAGTTGGATTTGCAACACTTGAACACACTGTAAAAATTGCAAATTTATATCTTGAGCTTTCTCTCGATATTCCCAACTTTCCAGAATTTATAATCAAAGACTGGCTTGGAGATCAGCAAGTATTCTTGCAATATAAATTCCGCTCGGCAAGAAATGGAAAAACAATAAAAAGAAATCTTGCACCAGACTCACTTTTTATCTTAATAAAAAATGAGCAAGAATTACCATATTTTCTGGAATACGATACTGGAACTATGGATCGAGAACAGCTTGTTCAAAAATTCCTGCGGTATTTTGAATATTTTGTTTATGGTGATTGGAAAGAGAAATTTAAAGAATTTCCATCAATTCTTTTTCTGACAGAAAGATCAGAAAATTCAATGCAAAAGTATTTGCAAGAACCAGAAATTCATTTGGAAAAAGCTTTGACTTTAAGATCAAAGTTTCTGGAATCACAAAATATTATCTGGAGATCCATAGGAATTGCAGAAAATATAAAAAGCATTAATTCCCAGATAATTAATGACTTTTTTAAAACAAAAATTATTTTTACTTATACAAATAAATCATGGACAAAAGAATTATTAAAATAACTTTATCTCTAATTTCTTGTATCTTTCTATTGATTGGAGTTTATATATCTTATACCGTTTTTTACCCAGAAATTTATTATCAAAAAAATCTTAAAAATAAACTTCAACCTCCCCAATCTATTGAGAGCGTTTCCACAGCCTCAGCAACAGATCCAACCCAACCTAAAATAATTTTTCCGAATAGATTAATTATTCCTAATATTGGAGTGGATATGGAATTAGGTACAGATCCAAAAACTTTGGATACTGCTGGTTGGATAACAAATCTTTATCCAGACAATTCTCCAATGGTTATTGCAGCTCATAGATTCGGGTGGGTTGGAATGCCGATGGATAAAAGAGTTACTCATACTCTTTTTAATATTGATAAGCTTAAAGTTAATGATAAGGTTATAATTCAATGGAATGGTAAGAAAGAAATTTTTATTGTTAAAGATATAGGTGAAGCAACAAATAACCCATCTATAAAGGACGGAGAAGTTCTGATTTATACTTGTAAATTCATGGAATCGGATTTGAGAATTTTTATCTTAGTGGATAAATTAGAACCCGAATAAATCTATAGCTTTAAGATTTTGATTAAGTTTCATAATTTTATGGCTAAATTGAGATTCCTGTTCATCTTTAATATTACTTATTTTGACCTCGAAACCTAGTAGACCTTTTAAATTTATTGCAAAAATCTTTCTGGAAACTTTTAATATTAATATCTCACCATAGATGCTGATAATTTCTCCCTGTACAACGTCTCCTATTTCAAACGAGGTTGCATAATTTATTTCAGAGAGTTCAAGTTCTTTGAAATTATTTAGGGAGTATAAATTAAAATTGTATTTAAATTCAGGACTTGGTAATAAATATTCTTTATACTCATCATTAATATTAGTTTTAATTTTCTCATATAAATCAAAAAGTATTAGTTTTGCAGAACTTTCAGATAGAATATTATTAAAATCCTTTATCTTCGATTCCCATGAAACCGCTTGTTTTACACTCAATATTAAAGAAATATGTTCTTCAATTTTTCGAGAAATATAACCGTTCCCACTCGCAAAGTATAATGATCCTATTGCTCCTTGTTCCAGTAACCGTGTATTCTTTCGCCAGTCAGCAGAGACTCCTGTCTTCAGCTGGCCTTCTCCAAAGACATTAATGTAATTAAAGTGTTTAACTTTTTTTAGTTCATTAATTTGTTCAAATTTTAACGCATTAAGACCAAGAAATTGTGTCGAATCTTTTGAATTACATTCAAAACATTGAATTAATTTATGATCAGTTAGAAGTCGATTGTTACGGCACTTTCCTCTACATTGATTATTGTAGTCATTGAAACCAATACAAAATTTCTTTTGCAATACATCGATTTTGATGTAATCACCCACGCTTAATGAGTATGATTTTTCCTCGCCCATATTGGGGGCAATTCTATAATTTATAGACGGAATCTTAGATTCATTATCCCATTTCATTCCTAAAAAGTGCATTATTTGGTGACTTCCCAGCCATATGAAGAATAAGGAATATTCATGCTAACTGAATCTAATGCTTGTTTAACATAAGGAATAACTTCTGAGGGCAACTGGTCAATATTAGACCATTTCACTTCTGTATGTTTATCAGGTTCCATAATCTTTGGTTCACCAATCCATTTATTAGTTATAAAAAAACAACCTAACCATTCTTCCCCATGAGTCAAACAATGAATCGTATGGGCAAGCTTTATATCACTCACATCCACTTCTACTCCAGTTTCTTCTCGAGCTTCTCTTACTACGGCAGATTCTATAGTTTCATTCCCATCTAATGCTCCTGCTGGAACGCTGTAAAAGCCATCCATCCAACCAGTATTACCCCGTTTAATTAATAGAACTTTGTTATCTTGAATTAAAAATAAAAATACAGATAACGATAATTTGAATCTTTCTCTTTTTGACATTTAAATGTTTGTAATTATTAGATTATTTTAAATAAAATGCTACTAGCATAGCCTTGGCAATTCCTTGCCATACAGTGAGGTAATCAACGTTTCCTCGCTATATTTGCTAAGACCAATAACTTTAGATTTCCTTTCAGAATTTATATGGCCAACTATTGCTGAGTGTTGCCCATATTTTGTTGTTTTAAGCTTTTTGATGAGTAATGGTGCAATAGCTTTATCACAAAATATACATAAGTTTCCTTCGTTTGCTAAATGTATAGGATTGATACCAAGCATGTCAGAAGCCATTTTAACTTCGTGTTGAATTGGTAAACTTTCTAAGTCTATATCAATTCCCATTTGAATCGCGGATGAGATTTCATTCATAGCTGCACCTAAACCTCCACGAGTTAAATCTCTCATCAGATGAATTTTATTTCCAAATTCGTTTTTTATTTCATGAATTAGATTGTTTAGAGGTGCACAGTCACTAAGTATACGTGTTTCATAGCCAAGTCCCTCGCGTAAAGATAGGATGTGGATGCTGTGATTGCCAAGAAAGCCGGAGACTATAACTGTATCATCATTCTTAATATTTGATTGAGCAAATCTTACTTCGTCGGGATAAACTCCAATTCCTGCAGTATTAATGAAGATCTTATCCACAGCCCCCTTTCCTACAACCTTAGTGTCGCCTGCTACAATAAATATTCCAGCTTCAATCGCAGTTAATTTAACTGATTCTAATATCTTTCTTAAATCCTTCAATGGAAAACCTTCTTCTAGTATTAAGCTAAATGTAAGATATTTTGGATCAGCTCCTGATACAGCAAGGTCATTAACAGTTCCACATATACTTATTTTTCCAATATCCCCATTGCCGAATATAACTGGATCTACTACAAATGAGTCAGTAGTCATAGCAAGTTGAGTGCTAGTCCCAAGGTCAATGGTCATGCTATCTTCCATTTGACCTAAATATCGATCACCTAAAATGGGTGCAATAAAGTTTTGTACTAAATCCTGACTCAGCAGACCGCCACTCCCATGATCAAGAACTACGACTTCAAGGTCTTTTGTCATTTTCATTTTATTTTCTCTCCTTTAAACTCATTTTGAATCATCTCAATAATGTCAATTGAAGGGAGAACTTTTGCACAGTAACCTGCCATCCAATCTAAAGCTTTTTGAGTATCTTCTGGCCTAGTAGAGACCACAGCATCAGAAGGAACTATTACTTTATATCCTCTAAAATAAGCGTCAGCAGCAGTTGTTTGAACACAGATTTGTGTTTGCATTCCCGTAATTATAACTGTGTCTACATCATATTTCTTTAATGTTTCATCTAAAGTAGTCTCAAAAAAGCCGCTATCTTTTGGCTTTTCTATAATTAGATCCGAATCTTCTAATACTTCACCTAAAATCTGAACTCCCTTTGAACCTTTAGTAAATTTTTGTTCATCTGGAATATTTTGAGACCTTGGGTCACTTTCAGAAACAACCAGTTGTAAATGAATTACTGGGATTTCAAGTTCCCTCATTTTTTCTAATATATTTTTTTGAATTGGTAAAAATGCTTCTACAGAATTTTTACGTTCTTTATGCTTGTTTGCGGCTGCAAACTGCAAATCGTTTGTTATAATAGCGTATTTTGCCATTGTTAATTAATTATTCCTAACTTATATTTGCTCCCAGCAATGACATTCTGACCTAGTGATATCCCCCCATCATTGCTTGGAACTTTCGAATGGGTGAATACTTCAAAATCTTTAAATCTTAATTCTCTAACAGTCTTCTCTAGAAGATACATGTTTAAAAAAACTCCTCCACTTAAAACAACTTTATTCACTTTTGAATCTATACGAGCCATTAAGCACATATCAATAATCATTTTTGAAATAGTATTATGAAAAACTATACTGATCTCGGATTTAGTAGTACCACATAAAACTTGATCTACAATTTCTTTAATCATTTCATCGAAATTAATTATTTTTTTATTCCCGATTTGTGTAATCGAAAAACTGAAAACCTTATCTGTTGATTGATCAGCCAGAATAATATGTTCTAATTCGATAGCAGCTTGGCCCTCATAATCGATCGTATGCCTTACATCAATGAGTGAAGCAACTGCGTCAAATAATCTTCCCATACTACATGTAAAAGGGGAGTTAATTTTTTTATCAATTATTTTAATTAACAAATTTTGTTCTGCTCTTTCAAGATAATTTGTGCATCGAAGATTAATAGTATTTAATTTCTCAGCGAATATATTGTGAAGTAAACCAATTGCAATTCTGTAAGGTTCTTTTACAGAACGGTCACCCGTTGGAAGTAAGAAATTTTCCAAATGACCATACCTTACAAAACTAGTAAAATCACCAATTAAAAATTCACTACCCCACATAGTTCCATCTTCTCCATATCCTACTCCATCAAATATTACTCCTATTGTTTTCTCTTTAATTTGATTCTCCGCCATGCATGAGACCATATGTGCATGGTGATGTTGTATTTGATAAATTGGTTGCTCGAAATTCTGTTCAGCATATTGTGTGTTGAAAAAGTCAGGATGTAAGTCTCTTGCAATATACTTTGGCTTAATCTCTCTGATTGATTGAAAGTTTTCAAGTATTTCTATGAACGATTCTTGCGTTTTGTTGTTTTTTAAGTCACCAATATACTGGCTAACAAAAAAGTTATTCTGTTTATTTATACATATAGTATTTTTGAGCTCTGAACCCAATGCTATCCCGTTTTCAATATCAATATCAAGGTTAATTGGCTTGGGTGCAAAACCCCTTGATCGTCGTATAAAGTATTGTTTTTCTCCTTCAGTATCCTTGATAACTCTACAGATTGAATCATCAGTTCTATTCTCAATATCTCTGTCATGAATCAAAAAATAATCCGCGATATCAGAAAGCTTTTTTATAGCTACATCATTTTTATGAATGATTGGCTCATTAGAGGGATTTGCACTCGTAAAAACTAAAGAATCAAAATTATCTTTTAAAATTAAATATTGTAGTGGGGTACTTGGTAACATTACTCCTAACTCGTTTAATCCTGGTGCTAAATTTTCGTATAGAACCTGGTCTTTTTTTCTCAACAATACAATTGGTCTTTCAATTGAAAGAAGAGATTTTCTTTCTAAAGAACTTACAAATGCAAATTTTTGTATAGCTTCAATAGACTGAGCCATTAATGCAAATGGTTTGTACTTTCTCGTCTTCCTCTTTCTAAGCTCGTCTATAGCATTACTATTTGAAGGATCAATCACTAAATGGAATCCTCCTAAACTTTTTATTGCAATAATTTTTCCAGACTTTAGAAGTTTTACAGTTTGAGAAATTGCTTCATCTTCTGAATAAAGATTCGTTCCAGATTTATCCACTAAAGAGACTTTTGGTCCGCATTCTTTACAAGCAGTTGGCTGTGCATGAAATCTTCTATCTAAAGGATTATCATATTCTTTTTGACATTCATCACACATCACAAAAGATTTCATAGTTGTATGCTTCCTGTCATACGGTATGTCTTGGATAATGGAGAATCTCGGTCCACAGTTAGTACAATTTATAAACGGATATTTGTATCTTCTATCTTGTTGATTAAATACTTCCTTCAAACAATCGTCGCAAACATTAAAATCAGGAGCGATTAATGTATTACGGTTATTATTTGACTTACTTTCTAATATCTTAAATTCAGAATAAGTAGACTTTTTCTTTGAGTAAATTAACTTGATTGATTTTATTGATGCTAATGGAGGATGTTGAAACTTTATTACTTTGATCAAGTTTGAGATACTTTCTTTTGTCCCTTGGACTTCAATAGTTACACCTTCAGAGCTATTTAAAACCCATCCTTTTAAATCAAGGTCAATTGCCTCTTTATAAACAAAAGGACGAAATCCAACACCTTGAACAATTCCATTTATTAAATATTTTTTGGTTACTATATTCATATGTCCTTTTGATTTATTTCTACCATATTGGAAATTACTTTCTTGATTGCACTAACATATTGCTTCGCATATTCAATTCCATCTTCTCCATACCAAACTGGGATTTTGAACATAGTAGATTTATATTTATATGCATTAGGGAACATTTTCGGTGTAAATAACTCCTCAGAATTTTGAGTTTTTAAATCTACCTTTCCATCTCTGAAGGCTTTAAATTCGGTTAAAGGGCAAGTAGAATTTGGTATATCTACTTCTGTGCAACCTTCAGCTTTTAATGCATCAACAAACTCCTGAATTGTAGTATTGTTAAAAAAACTTTCGTCATAAATGATAGGAAATGCATACCACGATGGCTCCGCCTGCTTAGGTATACAGGGAATTGTTAAACCTTTAATTTTCGATAATTCTTTAATTAAAAACTTAGCAATGGCTCTTCTTTCAGCTAATGTCTTTTCGAATTCATTTAATTGCTCAAGAATTATTGATGCAGAGTAGGGATGCATTCTAAGGTTTAACCCGATACCTGTTATAGAATAAGCTTCATATTCTGGCTTCGTTATTTCTTTAATTCTTTTATTATTAGCATGTCCAAGTAGAATTGTTCGTTGGAATGTTTCAGAATCATTTGTTGCAAAGAATCCTCCTTGTCCACCTGTAATAAGCTTCTTTGCGCCCAAACTCCATGCAGAGGCAAGTCCAAAAGTTCCGATCATTTTTCCGCTATATTTTGCACCATGTGCATGGGATGAATCTTCTAATACAGGAATATTAAATTCAGTAGAGATTTTCATTATTTCTTCCATATCACAAGGGATTCCCCATAAATGAGTTATCACAATAGCTTTTGTTTTTTCTGTTATTTTTTTGCGTATCTCAGTTGGATCAATATTTCCATTTTCTTTTGAATCAACAAGTATGGGGATGCAACCGATAACAAATAGTGGAGTTGCTGTAGCAAAAAAAGTGTATACGGGTACTATGACTTCATCTCCTTTTTCTAGCCCAGCTGCTTTAAACATC
>CAZHCC010000024.1:0-10042 GCA_964530975.1 uncultured Candidatus Saccharibacteria bacterium | reverse complement strand
AAAACCAAAATCTCTTTTAGAATCAACTCCAGGCGTTCTATTAATTAAATTAATTGTCTGAACTCTATACGAAATAAAAAAGTCGTGAAATATCAGCTTAATAAGCCATTCGAATATTTGTTTAAATAAGATTAAGTTGATAGTGGTCGGGGAGAGAGGACTTGAACCTCCGGCCTCATGGTCCCAAACCATGCGTTCTAGCCAACTGAACTACTCCCCGTCAAGTGACTTACGCCACTTACCGTTCCCGGAATATTCACTGGTTGCAAAAACCAGTATTGACGTAGTCACTCAAATATTTAATTAATTAAGACAAAAAACCTCTTCTGTCTTAAGAACAACGAATATTATCATATAAAAAAGGAATTTACACTAGTTCGCTGAAGAGTATTGCCTTTTGGGTCTTTTTTCACTAGAACAATTTACATATTTCTAAAGACTCATACTTAAGACTATATGTTTCATAGTAACTAAAAAAAACTAATGATAATTTGAGTATTCCATATATTAGTCAAGAGCTAATCCTGTACCTCTATATGCATAATATATAAAGAAATTATTCAAGAAGATATATTTAAATTTAAATACTGTGGAACTAAATCAGTGAAACACAGATTATTCTGGTGATATTGTTAATTCTAATCAGACCAGACAAAACTCAATACCACTAAATTTTTTTCGATCTAAATCAGGTTTGGCTATATCTGCATTGGTTGTAATAGTGCTGATGCTGCTGTCAGTTGTTGGGGTTTATATATTTAGAGATAATAAAAATCCTCAAAGTAAGACAAATAACCTGATCGCCACTCTCTCACCTACTTCAGTTCCCTCACCAGTTGAGAATAGCTATGAGGGGATAAAATCGCTTAATATCCAATGCGGAGACCTTTTATTCTTAACTTCAAAAATGATTACATCAGGTGGTGACCAGGATATTAGTTATTATGATCCCTCAAAACCAAATATATTAAAGCAGTCATCCATATCCACATCTAGCGGATTTCAGACCAAAACATTAAAAAATCCAGTATTTACAAAAGTAAATAATACAAATTATGCAACCCTTAGTTTTGATGGAGTCGATGATAATGGCTATCCTTTATTCCCTAAATATATACTTTTAAAAAAGACTAATACTGCTGAATATATCAGCTTCAGTACTGTTGATACAAATCCAGAGGATACATATATGAAAGCAAAAATCACTAAACAAGGAAGTCTAAATCTTGCAGCCGAAAATGACCTTGCATGTAATACTACAAGTGGATCAGTATCACAAAAAGAGTGTCTAAATTTTATAACTACTTTCTTCGGGTCGGTACAACGGCATAAGTAGTTACTTTTAAAAAAAAACCAAAACAGTATACTAGTCTAATAAATGATAATGCCAGAAAATAATTCAGATCAAAACTCGGATCAAGTTAATACTGATCCACATTACTCAAAGTCTCAAGATTTAGATATATCTAAAGGAGGCTTTCTTCAGTCAAAATATGGATTAGTAATAACATCGCTTATTGTCCTTATTGTGATTGTGTCAGCTGCCTTTGGTTTTTATATTTACAGAGAAAATAGATCTCGCCAAAGTAATCCAAGTCAGAATACTTCTTCTAATACATCAAATTCCCAATCCACAGAATTGACTGCAGAAACAACACAGACAGTGACAAATTCACCAACCTCTACCCCTATTGCAACAAATTCACCAACAGCTATTACTATTACCCCTACAGCTAGTAATGTAATTTCAAAGCTCACAACAGAAGATAAATATATTTATAAACTAAATTTTCTTCTTAATAACAGTGAAAAGTTGGCTCAGCCTCAAAGCAATACAATTAAGATTACTGGAGAAAATAATTTGAATTTAGAGATCAGTGAAATTAATGAAGGGATGCCGGTAGAGTTTTTGCAGTATCATACATTAGGCAAGACAAATATCTCTGATAATCTATTTAGAGGTCAGTCAAAATATAATCCGGATGAATGGATATATACAAATTATCTTTCAACAACTGCAACTTGTGGTAAAAAAGGTTATGTTGGTGAAGATACAGTTTCACCATGCGGCGAATCTGTCTTAGCCAAAAAATACTTTACAAATAACCTTACAGGTTCCAGCCAATATGAATATTTCTGGAGAGTTACTCTGACAAAACCAAATCAGGAATCTTTGAAAAGAGCGGATGAAATTATGAAATCCCTTACAATTCTAGAAAGAACATATTATTCAAGTTATTATGATTTCAGTGTAGTTCTTAAAGATAAAATGTATATTGAAGATGAGCAGTATGAGAATAGCAAAAGAGTACTACCTCCAATAATTGTAATCCATATGGATGATTCTCAACCACAATTTACCAGTAATTCTCCAAATATCTCCATTTATCCAAATAACTATGCATTTACCTGCGGCGGCCAATCGACTTCAAAGTTCAATATTACTTTACTAGCAAAGCAAATAAGTTTAACTAAATGTGGTGCATCACCAGTAGAGGGTCAAAGTGAATATCTCTCAAATATGACAGGCCCTAAAGCATCAGTTAAGCAAATAAAAATTCTTTATAAAGCTAAAGATGAATCACAATTTAATTATATGAAACAGGTTTTAGAAAATAATATTAGATTTAATTAGGGTAAGTGACAGCTATATGAATAAAGAACTAACTATTCGTTAAACTAAATAAGTAAATATAAAAAAATACAATGCCAGAGATAAAAACCTATATTACATCAAAGCCAGCAATTATTGTAATTGCTTCAGTTGCAGTCATAATTTCGATTATTGCCGGAAGTACTGGTTTATATATTTCCAGTCAGAATAAAAAATCTGAAGAGAAACCTAATACAAAAGTTAATACCACTCCAACAACCACTTCTACTCAATCAGGGGAGCCTGTTATCACAGCTACAACAGCAGTTACTGCAGCTCCTTCAGCGCAGGCTACAATACAATCGCAAGCAAAAATTAGTGAAAGACTATATTTTTATACAACAAAACAGATTACAAAAGATGGCTATGATATTACTTATGATACCTTCTTTGCAGAATATGATTTAAAAACAAATCAGAAAAAAGATATTTATACTTTAAGAGCAAATACAGTTGTAGATCCTTTAAATGGAATTAATGTTATAGATATCGCAAAAAACGGAGCATTTTACTTTGTAACCAATAATAAAGAACTCAGAGTTCTAAAAGATAATGAGGTTAAAACTATTTATACCTTAAAAAAGGATTATGATGCTTATGATATTTATATATCAAATAATGATGATGTCTATCTTTCGACATACTTTTCCGATTATATGGCTACAGAAGAGGAAATGGCTAATAATCCGACAGAGTTAATCAAGATTAATGCTCAATCAAAGCAGGCCGATGTCATATTCAGCAACAAGGATAGAGTCTACGAAATTATTAATGAAGATTCGCAGAATTTTTATCTGGAATCATATCCAACAACGAATGTTACATCCCCTGGTGATATGGATAGAAGCATAAATGTGGAACTTGGTCTTTTTTCCAAAGAAAATAAATCACTTAAAAAAATAGGAGGTTATACAAAAGGTAATTTATCTAACCTAAATCTCTCAAATAAAAGAGTTGTAAGTACTTATATTGAAAAGTTCTTTCTTGGAAAGGAACGAAATGATGGAAATCCTTTCAAAATTGATATTTTAGATATAAATACAGGAAAGAGTGTAAATATTTATTCTAATGATGGACCATTAAATGTAAGTTCCTTAGGCTGGTTAAATGATACCGAATTATTATTCTATGAAATGAATACATATACGGGAGGACCTGCAGGTTTTAACTATGTAAAGAAAATTAATATCAATACCAAGCAGATAACCGAGGTAGCAAAGATTAATTTTGAAGGGTATAGCTATGAGCATGTATACTCAAAAGAACTGAACGCATTCTTCTACTTTAAGCTTAATTCACCAACGACTCCCGGTGGAGAAATTATAAAGGTAGATTTAAATACAAAGCAGATTACAAGTGCAGCAAAAGTATTTAATAATCTCGCTGTAATGGATATAAGGAGTTATACAGATTAATAAATTAAGTATTTAGGAATTGGAGGCCTATATCGATATTCGATGCAGGCCTCCACAAGTATAAAGAAGTATTATACAATTCAAATCAGGCAGGATTGGTTAATCGGTATAATGCCACCTTCCCAAGGTGGAGTAACGGGTTCAATTCCCGTATCCTGCTCCACTCTATTTAACCATTATAAAGATTGACTCCGGAATAAAACTAGAAAGTTATTACTCTATTTCATAACTATTCTTGATAAATTTTAGTGACTTTGTAATTAGCTACTGATAGAATATCTCATGCTTTTGCTTGCAACAATCTTGGTTGGAACATGGTTTGCTTCTTCATTCACAACTAGTATTTTTATAGCAATTGCCATAGGTTCTATTAGCTACTATTTTTTACATTTAATCCCTCATTGGGATATAAATGAGATCGATAATAAATTTATAGATGTCCTAAGATTTTTTGACTTTATTTCTTCTGGGATATTTATGGCTTTCTTATTCCTGCCATTATTTCAAATAAACCAGATTCTGGAATTTTCAATAAATGGGCTCAGTATAGAATTCACATATATTCATTTAGCTGGAGCTATTGGAGCAGCATTTATATTCTTTATAAATTATCTTGGGAGAACAAGAGATTTTAAGAATGTAATTCTTTCTAAATTTCTGGAATTTGGTGCAAAAATTAAGTATCAGGACAAAAGTATATGGGGGATCGCTGTTCAATTAGCTGTAATTATCGTTGCATTAACCAGCCTGTTTCGCTTAATTAACTTTCCAAGCTGGCAAATGATATTGGAGCAACTATTGAAGTGATACCCATTTATCCTTTCTAAAATTAAATATATAATACATCCTAAGAACTCCTATTATCTTGAGAAATTTTTTATGAGATTTGAATTGAAAACTGTATTTTTGACCTCACTCCTGAAAGAGACTATTTCTCGTTTAATAGGGTTGTTAATTAATCAAAAGAAATATGGATCTCATTACAATCGTTTTTATAGTACTTGCCTTGGTTCTTACCGGTGCCACAGGATTTCTGGTACTTCAAACACAAAAACTTACAAAAGAAAAAGATGAAGCTTTAAATAAGACTAAGTCATTATCTGAACCAGAGAAAATTGCTCTACTCGACAGTATTTCTAAAAGAAAATTAAATGAAGCTGATCAAAAAGTCCGAGATCTTATCCGTAATGCAGAAAAGGATGCTATTGAGAAGAAGAAAGAAGCTATTGAATTAGAAAAATCTCTCTACGAGCGAGAAAAACTTTTAAATCAAAAGTCTGATTCTTTAAATTCGAAAGAGAAAAAAATTGACGAAGAAGAAGAGGATTTAATCCAGGAAAAAGAATTTCTAAAAAAAAATAAATCAGAAATTGCAGAAAAGCTCGCAGAAGTAGCAAATCTTACCCGTGACCAGGCTAAGGAAGCTCTTATGGCAGAGATGAAACAATATCTTGAAAAAGACTTTGCCACTCAAATCCGTAATCATAGAGATAGAATAGAAAAAGAGTCCGTTACCATCTCTCAGGAATTACTTGTTGACGCTATAACTTCCGCAGCTACTGATTATGTAGCTGAATACACAACTACAATTTTCCCTGTTTCTGGCGAGGAAATGAAAGGTAAGATAATTGGTAAAGAAGGAAGAAATATTAAAACTTTTGAAAAGATTACCGGAGTTGAACTTATTATGGATGAAGCAGATGACTATGTCGTGCTTTCCTGCTTTGATCCATTGAGGCGTGAATTAGCCAAAATTGCGTTAACCAGACTTGTCAAAGACGGGAGAATAAATCCTGCCAAAATAGAAGAATCTGTTCAAAAGGCTCGTCTGGATCTTGCAAAACAAATTATTAAGGATGGTGAGGAAATTGCTTATAAAGCCGGTTTCCCGGGTCTTTCACTTGAGCATCTTAAGTATTTAGGTAGAATGAAGTATAGATTCAGCTATGGGCAAAATCTAGGAACCCATACTCTTGAAGTTGTAAATATTGCTGAAAGAATTGCAGAAGAACTTGGGCTTAATCCAAAACTAGCAAAGGAATGCGCTCTCTGGCATGATATTGGTAAAGTTGTTTCGCATGAGAAAGAAGGAGACCATATGGAGTTAGGCGAAGAAATAGGCCGTAAACTTGGACTTCGGGAGGAAGTCATAAATGCAATGTATGCACATCATATGGCCAAGGATCCGGTTTGTATGGAGTCTGCAATTATTTATATAGCTGATGCAAATTCTGGTGCAAGACCAGGAGCACGTTATGGTAAGGATGAGGATTATGTTAAGAGGATAAAAGCATTAGAGGAAATTGCAAAACACCGTGATGGTGTCAGAGAAGCATATGCTGTTGATGCAGGTCGTGAAGTTAGAGTCTTTGTGGATCCGATAAGAGCGAATGATGATTCAATAATTGTACTCTCTAGTGATATTGCCAAAGAAATTCAGGAAACGCAGACCTATCCCGGCACAATTAGAGTAACTGTTATTCGAGAGATAAGAGCTAGTTCTATGGCGAAGTAATAACTTTTATAAAAGGGCAGTTTAGACGGTATAAAAATATGAAGCCAATTATTAAAGTTATAATAGGTATTGTACTTAATCAATTGTAAAACAATGGCCTGCAGCAGTGTCAGCTTTTTTGCAAAGTAAATAATGTGGTCGTCCCACCTTTAGCTTTTGCTCCTTCTACAAAGCCCAGATGCCTTAAATCCTTAATACGCAATCCGTGACCCTCAAATATTCTTATCCATCTATCAATTGAATGATATTCCATTGTCCATGGCATATAGGAAAGGTTTTTATAATTTAAGAGAATATCGTTAAGGATTATAATTTGTTTTTTAATTGCCAAATGGAGACTTTCAAATTCCAGAGAAAGTGGAATATTAATATTAAATCCAAGGTCAGTCAGGAATTTTTGGGTTATATTGAAGTCCAGCGGCTGCCGGAAGGAGTTCAATTCAAGATTTGAGCCTGTTCCGGCAGCCTCCTCTCCACTATACGATTCCTCCAGAACTATAATTTTCCCATTAGGTGATAGTATATTTTTGCATATTTGGAGAGTTCCATTAATCTCTTCCTCTGTTAAATGATGCAAAACATAATTAATAGAAATTAAATCAATTCCCGTTAAATTTTTTACTTCCTCATTCTCACGTATCAGTTCAGCTTTTCCTTCAAGCCCGAAGTATCTCATATCAGCTTTGGGCTCAAAGCCATATACTCTTTCAATATTATTGAGACTTTCTCGAAGGATCCTTCGTATCAAAGCCATCCTTCCACAACCATAATCTAAATAAGACTTTGCGGATTTTAATTCTTTTTCAAGTAATCTATACCCGAAGGTATTTAAATTCTTTGGGTTCTTTCGAATTTTACGATTACTTCTTTTAAAATCACGATCAGAAAGTACCTTGTCAATTATGGAAATCACTTCACAGAAGTTTTCAGCCTTTTCAAGTTCTAAAAATATTTTCTCTGCTAAATGAGAAAAACTATTAATTTCAAAATTATTTATCCAAATATCTCTTACGAAATTCCGAACTAGATGGTTTGCTAATAACTCCATACATAAATTTTCAAGATTTTCCTGAGACAATAAGTTATTTTACAATGTGAAGGCAAAGTTCACAAAGATTAATGCAAGGATTTTAAAAAATTATGTGTCTAATCAGCGTTGACTATAATTGTCCTCCCTAATTTATCTAGAGCTGTTTGTTTCATTTTATCTGTAAAAAGCATTACTACATTTACAAATGGCAATATTAATTCAAGACAAATTCCTAACCAACCGACTAGAGGTACTATTTTGACAATATAAACTCCAATATAAAGTGAATATCTTTTCAAAATATCTATTTTATTTGCAGCATGACCACTTTCTTTTACAATTTTTATACCCAGAAGTTTTTTACCTATTGTTTGACCATTCCATATATAAATCGGAATAATTAAAAAAAATATTATCAATACAATAAATCGAATTAGATTTGAAAGGCTAGCGGCACCCTGATTAAGACCTGCCAAAGCGGCAAAATCAGTATAGCTTTGTGCTCTCATGGATTGAAAAAAAGTCAGTCCATTTACAGTGTCAAAGGGGAATGCTATCAGTCCTGCTATCAGGTAAAAAATAGTCCAATCAATTAATGTAGAAAATACTCTTTTTACAGGATTTGCAAAATTATGATTATGGATTACAGTCCTAACCTTCTTTGTGATTGACATATATTCTATTCTGAATAAATTATTCATATTTGTAAATAGAATAGGTCTTTTTCTTGATAAACTGGCAATAATTCCGTTTTTGCATTAAAATCACATGAATAAACTCGGAATTTCATTATATGGGGAAAAATCAAGAAAAAGGCAATACTAAAAGTAATTTAAGAGCACCGGTTGTAACAATCATGGGCCATGTAGATCATGGGAAAACCACTCTATTGGATAAAATTAGAAATGCAAATGTTGCTGCTAGAGAATTTGGCGGCATAACTCAGCATGTAAGCTCATATCAAATTGAATTTGATGGTAGACCAATTACATTTATAGATACTCCTGGACATGAAGCATTTTTTGCTATGCGAGAAAGAGGGGCTAAAATTACTGATATTGTAATTTTGGTAATCGCTGCTGATGATGGAATTATGCCTCAAACAAAAGAGGTTATTGGCCTCTGGAAGAAGATGGGCGCACAATTGATAATTGCTATAAACAAAATAGATGCTCCTGGTGCAGATATAGATAAAGTAAAGCGTCAGCTTTCGATTGAAGGTGTCCAAGTTGAAGGATATGGAGGAAATATACCTTTCGTGGAAGTATCGGCCAAGAATGGCACAAATATAGATAAGCTTTTAGAATTGATTAATTTAGTAGCGGAAATTAATGAACTTGATAAGCCAAGCGATATAAGCAAAGCGGAATACAAATCTGAGTCCGTTGTTCTTGAGTCTTATCTTGATAAATCGTTTGGTGCTGTAGCAAATTTAATTGTTAAAGCGGGTTCAATTAAGCGTGGTCACTTTGGCGTTGGAGGACAGAACTATGGCAAAGTGAGAGCTATAATCGATGATATGGGTCAAAATATTGATGAAGCACTTGAGTCACAGCCAGTCAAAATTATCGGAATTCCAAAGGTACTTGAAGTTGGGGAAATTGTCCGAACTTATCCAGAAGAATCTAAGGCGAAAGATGCATCTAAAGAAGCTTCTTTTAATGATCAAAAAGGTGCAATACAAGTTGCATTCAGTAAATCTACTATTGCAAACTTTTTTGCTGAGGAACAAGAAAATAAGGATATTAAGAAATTAAATATAATAATTCTTGCTGATGCAAGGGGCTCTCTTGAAGCTATAGAGAATTCACTCCGCAAACTAGATGTACCGGGCGTCAATTTAAGTATTCTTGAGTCCCGTACAGGTAATGTAAATCAAAGTGATATTGAGCTTGCTATGACCCGGGGTGGAATTATTCTAGCATTCAATGTCAAAGTAGACCCAAAACTTTCTAAGGTTGCAGAGGAAAATGAAATATTACTTCGTGAATATAAGATTATTTATGAATTGTTTGAAGAAATTGAAGCTGCTATGCTTGGTCTTGTTGCTCCAACGAGCGAAGAAGAGGTCATAGGTGAAGGAAATGTTCTTCAGATTTTCCAATTAAGCGAGGGAAAATACATTACCGGTTGTCGAATTACAAAAGGAAAAGTCCTTAAGGGTTATCAAATTTATGTGCTTAGAAGAGGTGAGAAGGTGCATGATGCAAAGATTTCCCAATTACGTAATAATAAAGATGAGGTAAAAGAAGTAGGTATTGGTCTTGATTGTGGTATTTTAATGGAACCAAATATTGAACTTCAAACAGGAGATAAGGTCATTTGTTTCAAGTTGGTGAAGAGTTTGTTTTGAGGAGAGATCGCATAGCCCGGTCAATTGCGCCTGCCTCGAAAACAGGAGTCTTAAACCGACACGAGGGTTCGAATCC
>CAZHCC010000023.1:0-10312 GCA_964530975.1 uncultured Candidatus Saccharibacteria bacterium | reverse complement strand
CCGGCCTCGCGCTTGGGTGCTGTCAGCGGGTCTCGGCCGCCTGGGAGATGAACTTATCACCATTCGCCGGAGTCCGTGAACAGGGTATCGAAGACTCGTAGCTGTACTGTGGTTTGTTTTTTGCTTGGTTCGTACATATGTACACTACCGTCTTACCGCCGGAGGGCTGGCTCTGGCTTGGGGCCGCGCCGCAGGCTAGAAGGAGTGTGACAAGAAATGTGATTGCGAGAGTCCGGATGCGATTGCGATTGCTCATTTCAGAGTCTCCCTAAAGTTGGATAAAAAAATGACGGCGGACATCCAAAGCATTTTGCTTTGGTGGAGTTTTTGGGTGAATTTCACCTCCTCTGCTCTTTTTGCACACAATGTGCAGATTCTATAGGAAAAACCAGATTGGGATTCTCATATAGAATCTGCACTTAAATCTCTCTTCAATTATTAAGAACATTTATGCTTTTGCTGGTGCTTTACCAGCTTAGCGAATAATTATAGGATATCTGTACTATATTGTCAATATATAGTAACTCTGGGCTGTATTGGTAATCAGCAAATGGAATATATACATAACTTGAAATGAAAATTAAGGATTTCTGTATCTAACTATAAATAGAAATAGCTTGCTAAATTCCTAAGACCAGACTCGCATATGTGGCAAGTTTGTCAGGTGTAACGACTAAATTAGTCTGTGACTGTAAATTGCTTGCAATTGTTTGAATTGGAACTTGCTCTACATTTTCAAAGTAACCTTGACCATCACTATAATGTGTCAGAATCGTCATATCTAAATTTGAATTAGCAGGATTATTCTGAATTATATCCCCATAAGCTTTAAAAATGGAAGATTCATAGGGTGTAAATTTTGTTATGTGCTGAGGGCCAATTAATGAAAGTATCCCCCAAATGTCATATGGATTGTTGGAATTGCCGTATTCTAATTCGATGTCATCTACTTTTGTAGTTACTCTAATAGACGGTGGCAAATTATTTAAGTCTTGAATGAATTTTTGTACGGAGCTATTAACAATCCCTCTGATTGAATTGTTGTATGTATTAGTGACGATATCAACTCTCAACATATGAATCAGATCACCCATTCTCCTACTATTATAACCAAACTGTTGGCTAAGATCAGTCATTAGATTCTTGGACTTTTGCCTACCCCAGACAGTTTGAACACTTAATTCATCAATATTTTGGGCAAGACTTGCTAGAACCAAGGATTTTCTACTTTTTAACGGATTTTGAAGGATATCTGCAGCATATAATCTTTCTAGTATTCTTGTGCCAGAATCATACCTGCTTTCATTTACTAAATTAATAATTTTCCCTCTGCTGATAGCGATTCCTCTCTGTTCAAGAGCTTGCATAATTCTATCTGCTTTGGCATCAGCACCTATACCTAGGTAATTTACAATTTCTTTAATTCCCCTCCGCTAACTTACAATCATATATAGTACTGATTATAGGATAAACAGCATCTATATTCAAATCTTAAACGAAAATAAATAATAAATTCAAAACTTATAGGAATAAGCAAATTAATCAGAATCCCAATTAATATGTTATAATTATATAATTTTTAAAAAGTCAGAAATTATGTAGTATGATTTCTAATTAAATAAGAGATACTTTTTGGTGAGAGTGATTTGTGTCTCAAAGACCAGGTTTATATCAATTCCACCAAAAATTATTTTTAAAGACTTAACAATTTTAAAAATAACAATTAAATAATAATGGATAATAAACAGATAGCTGGTGGGTCTAATTTTGCTGCAAACAGCAATCCACCACAAACAAATAATACTTCATCCTTCGACAAGCTCAGGACAAGTCCGGCTCAAAGGCCATATAGAAGACCAAGTAGGCCGCAGGGTCAAAATAGAACTAATCCGAATCAAAGTCAGGGCAATAACTTCCAGAATAGAGATTCAAGAGGACCAGAAGCGCCAAGACCGGGTAATCAAAGTCAGGGACCTAGAAACCCAAATAGATCAAGAAGACCAATCCGTGGTAGAAATGACCGTCCAAGTACTACCGGAAGTGGAGTCAAGAGAAGAAGATTCCAGTCTGATGAACTTTACCAAACTGCAAATGCTACAAATTGGAATAATTCATCAAATTACCAATACAAAAACTATGAAGGTTCAAAACTTCGTATAATTCCGATTAGTGGTGTAGAAATGATTGGTACTAACTGTACTCTTTTAGAGTATGAGAATGACATAATGATAATTGATGCTGGACTCGGTTTCCCTGAAATCGATCAATTAGGAATTGATACATTAGTGCCAAATCTTTCATATGTTTATGATAAACTTGATAAAGTCAGAGGAATTGTAATTACTCATGGCCATACAGATCATATTGGTGGACTTCATCAAATTTATGACAAAATAGGTTTTCCACCTATTTATGCTCCTAGACTTGCAGCAGAAATGATTCGTGAGAAGTTTAAAGAAACTGGTTTTGCGGAAAGAGCCAAGATTATTGAAATCGATGGAGAAAGCTCATATTATCTCGGCAAATTCCATCTTTCACATTTCAGAATGAACCATACAATTATGGATAATTACGGAATAGCAATTGATACTCCTATTGGGAGAATTATGACTCCAAGTGATTATAAATTCGACCTTACTCCTTATAAAGAATCACCTTCTGACTATTCAAAACTTACAAAACTTGGTGATGAAGGAATTCTACTTTTAATGGATGAATCAACCAATATAAAGAAACCTGGATGGGCACCATCAGAAAGTGATATTGCAGGAGATTTAGAAAATACAATTCGTGATGCACATGGAAGACTTATTATAGTTATATTATCAACCATGATTTCCAGAATTCGTCAGATAATGGAAATTGCGGCCCGTCACAACAAAAAGGTTGCTGTGCTTGGAAGATCTCTAGAAACAAATGCAAAGATTTCACATAAACTTGGATATATTGATGTAACAACTTCGACATTTATCTCTATTGATGAAATTGGCAGACATCCAGATGATCAAATAATTATTTTAACTACTGGATCTCAAGGTGAACCAAATGCTGCGCTTATGAGAATGGCGCTTGGTGAACATAGAAAAATTCAATTAAGACCATCAGATACCGTTGTATTCTCATCATCAAAAATCCCTGGAAATGAAGGTAAGATTGATAAATTAATCAATATGATTGCAGAAAAGGGAGTAAGAATTTTAACTAATGATCACTTAACTCTTCATGCTTCAGGACATGGATGTCAGGAAGATCATAAATTAATGTGGCAATTAACTAAGCCTAAATTCCTGATGCCAATTCACGGTGAGCCTTCAATGCTTACAGCAAGCAAAGAACTTGCAATGAATTTGGGCATGAAAGAAGAAAATATTATTTTGTCTCAAGATGGTTCGATCATTGAAATCTGGCCTGATGGATGGCAAATAATAGATAGAATCAATTCTGAACCACTTTGGGTTGAAGGAGATAGAGTAGGAGATTTTGATCCTCAAATCATTATTGACCGTAAAGCAATGACCGATGAAGGAATTCTGATTATAAGTGTCAAAAACTTTACAGAAAAACAAATTTCTCTTCAGGATATTGAAATAGTTAGCAAAGGACTATTTATTCAGTCAAAGGATAATTACCTACATGCGGAACTTCCAAATAGTATTGTAGAAACAGTCAATAGGATGAACCCTGATAGAGATAAAGAGAATGTTCGGACAAATTTGAGGAGATTTATTGAAAGAGAAATAGAAAATAAATATAAGAAAAAACCAATAATTATTGTTACTCTAGTTTGATAGGGATACAGGCAGAAGATCTTTCTTCTGCCTGTATTAATTCTGCTTATAGTACTGATTTATCCCTGGAAACAAACTTTCTTGCAGGATCAATCAAGAATCGCTTTAGGGCCTTTCTGCCAATAATTGCGCCATATAGCATATCTTTACGGTGAGTAATTGTAAAAGCGGCATTTTGTTTTATCCCGGACATTTCAAAAGGTATTCTTATTACAGGACGCAAATCAAGTCCAATACTTTGCTTTACAAGAGCTATGGTAACAATATTTTCATTATCCTCAAATTTACGCTGAGCAAGAAGTTTTATCTTGCGGCCCTCTTTTAGAGTCTCAAAAGGATGCTCTTCCTCAAACTTACTGAATTGGTCAAGTATATCTCCATAACCCAATTGCCTTGTAAGACTTTCGTCTATTGAGGACCAGAGAGCTCCTGAATCGTTTCTAACCTTGATTTTTAGGGGCTGATCAACTCGATCAAAAAACATTACATTTTCTACCCGACCGACTAATTGCTTACCGGAAACTTCTTCAATTTCCTCCTCAATTTCACCCCCAAATAAATCTTTGCCTACTTGGACACCGCGTTTTACAGTAGCAATTTTCAGTCCCTTTACTCTTTCTAGTCTAGCTTTCAATCCATCGTTATTGGCAATTTGAATAGCAAGACCTGGCCTTGCATTCAACTCAAGCACCATAGGTCCCTTTAGACGATCTATTACCAAATCCACACCAATAAATCCAAGACCGGTACAGACCTGGGTTGTAACTCCAATTTCGAGAATTCGATGCCAGTAAGGTATCTTTATACCACGGAGAGAAATACCGCTATCCGGATGTTTATCTATTAACTGATCATGATAAACAGCCGTTGTAGTAATACCTGACGCTATATCGATTCCAACTCCAATACCTCCCGCATGTAGATTTGCTTTACCATCACTTTCTTTGGTTGGTAGCCGAAGCATTGCCATAACCGGAACTTTGTTAAAAACAATGACTCGAATATCGGGAATTCCGCGATATGCATATTTTTTAAAATCCGGGTGCATTAAAACTCTCTCTTCAAAAAATGCCGAATCGGGTGTATTTTTAAGAGAAAAGTTCCCTTCCAGAATACCAAGAATATGGTTTTTCAGATCTTTTTCCGCATATCTTGTTTTATCAGCCTTTACCCAATTGCCATTCTTATCTTTAGAGAAGAAAACAATTATACCCTCACCGCCAAATCCCTTTTTGGGTTTTACTACTATACTACCGGGTAGTTTTGAGAAATTTATTTTATTGAGTTTTTTTATGCTAGTAATTTCAGTAACTAATTTCGGTGTTTCAATACCGTTTGCAATCAGTACTTTCTTGGTTAGAAGCTTGTCATCTGCAATTCTCTTTGCAAATGGAGAATTATATGGCTTTATATATTTAAGATTTCTCTCATTCAAGCCCAAAATTGCAGGAGATCTTTGAAAGATATTAATCATTAGCTTTTTCTAAATTATTAGCAATCTTTTGGAATCTTAATACTTCAGTAAGTCTTATACCCTGATATTTTCCAAGGAAATAGGTAAATATCAAAGGAATTATAACCGTATATGGATATGTAAGGATAAAGATTTCGATCCAGCTAATTGAAAAAATAAATGCAGAAATACCAGCAAGTATTATGGTATTTACAAAAAGTGTTCTGGAAGTTTTTATACCTTTTTGAATTTGATGAGAGGAAAACTGTTCTGCAAGAGCTACTGCAATAACTACTGAGAAAGGGTTAATTAAAGTAAAGCTAAGATTTTCTCGAATAAAAGGAATTTGGAAAGCTGTCAAAAATAATATTGCAACGGCAAGGCTTACTGATGCAAGGACAAAGGAAATTCGGGCATAGTAATGAAGTGATGAATTTACAGCAAATTTCTTTACTATATATGAAAAATAATAAATAAAGTTAATCATTAATAAACCGATAAGGACAGAATAAACTGAATTATTCCTGATTAGGAAAGCTAATACAAAAACTATGCTTGTGAATACACCAAGATTTAAAGTTTTAATTCCAATAATATGCCTTGCGATCGATCCGATCAAAGCGATAAATGGAATTATCAGAAGGAAATAAATCAAGACTTGATTCATCCCATCAGGTTGCATAAATGCAGTTATAAATTCTTGCATAGTTGATATTAACAGTGTATTGAAAAAGATCAAAGTCTGGATAAAATTTGCCTTTAATAATATTATTGCTTATGAGCAACCAAAAAAAGATTTTTCTTGGATTACTGATTTTAGTAACTTTTCTAGTAATTTATCTTATCAAGGATTTCTTTGGTGTTATTTCACTAACAATCCTAGTATCTTTAATGTTTAATCCAATTTACAAGAGACTTTTGGGTATGTCTAAAGGAAATAAAGGCTTGGCAACTTCTCTTACATTATTTACAGTTTTCCTTAGCCTGATAATTCCAATTGGTTTAATCGGTGTATTAACGACTTATCAGATAAGAGAAGTAGCAGTAGATCTGAAGGAAGCAAACTTAAGCTCTTCAGATATTGGCCGAATTAGCAATGATATTCTCAACCAGTCCAATAATATTCTCAAAAATTATAATATTCAGCCCATTACAATAGACCAGATTAATTCAAGTCTGACCCAATCCTTAAGATCAGGGGGAGGATATTTACTTGATGCAGGAGGGAGCTTCGGTGCAAGATTACCTGAATATATTACTATGGCGATCTTATTTATTGTTCTACTTACTTTTATCCTTCCATACCAGGAAAAAATACTTCTAGTTATAAAAAAAATCAGCCCTTTATCCGATGAAATAACAAAAATTTATTTAAATAGAATTTCGGCAATGGCAAGGTCTATGATTAATGGAACTTTTATTGTTGCACTGGTACAGGCTATTATTGGCGGAATAACTTTATGGTTTGTTGGAGCGCCGTACCCTTTGTTTTTTACATTTGTACTTATGATCGCATCAATAATCCCATTACTTGGCTCGGGTTTAATTATGATTCCAGCTGGCATTATTTTGATTGCCACTGGAAATATTATTGGAGGAATAGTTGTGCTGGCAATACAATTTATTCTGATTTCAAATATAGATAATGTCTTAAGACCCAAGCTTGTAGAAGAGGATGCAAGACTACCTGAAGCAATTACTTTGCTCGGAATTATTGCAGGTCTTAGTGTATTTGGTATCCTGGGACTGATTTTCGGCCCTGTAATTATGGTTATTGCATATACAACTTATGAGATTTACCTGAAATTCTATGCTATTTCAGTTAAAAACTATTTAAACTCATAATCTAGTAACTAAAGGAATAAACCAATATAGCTTTAATCCAATAAATTATGAAAGCCGAACCAATAACTCAGATATTAAACTTTAATGTACTAAAGCTTTAAGTTCTAACTAATAATAGCTTTCCCATCCACCGCCCAAATATCATTTTCTGTAAGAATAACGGGATTAATTTCTATTTCCTCAAATTCCGGGAATTCAAGAACTAATTCACTAAGTCTCTCCATTAGAAAATACAATTTATGCAAATCATATTTCCTTCCACCCCGAAATCCATCCAATAGTTTTTTTACTTTTGAATGAAGTACCAGCTCAAATGCATTTAGCGAGTCAACCGGGAGCATTTTGAGATTTATATCGTTTAATAATTCAGCCAAAATTCCTCCGCCTCCAAACATCATAATATGACCAAAATTCTTATCTTTTTTGATTCCTAAAATTAATTCAATACCTTCTTCTGTCTGTTTCTGAATCTCTATTGCGCAATTCGAAGAAACTTGGGGATCAAGATAACTTATTACATCCTGCAGTTTTTGATATGCAATCTGCATTTTATGCCGATTATTTAAACCGACCTGAACTCCACCAATATCAGATTTATGCATTAATTGATTGGAAATAATCTTTAAAACTACCGGCCAGCCATTCTGCTTTGTAAAATCAAGGCATTCATCGAAATCTAAAACGGCTCTGGACATAGGCACCTTAATATTGGCTGAGCGAAAAATCTCTTCAACTTCAAAACTATTGAGTACTTTGCTACCGCTTTGAATTGTTCCTGTAGAAGAATTACGGGCAATGTCTAGTAATTCTGATATTCGCGATGTATTGATTTCATTAAGTCCAATTGGTTTATCGGGTATAAAATTATGTATTGCAGCCTTACGCATCGAGGAATTATTTTGCCATTGCCACATTTTGCCAATTGCCTTGATTGCTCTTTCAGGGAAACGGAAATTCGGGATCTTATGCATATTCAAGACTTTTTCTCCATCAATAATATGATTGCCTCCCATAAAGGAACAAAAGATTGGTTTCTTATGTACTTCAGAAAGTCTTGATATAAGTTGTGCTGTCAGATAACTCTCTGTCATGACCTGTGGTGTGAGGATAACAAGTGCAGCATGGACATCGTATTGACCTAAAACAGCATCAAGTGCATCTGCATAACGCTGTGCAAGTGCATCACCAAGAACATCTATTGGATTATGGGTATTTGCTGCAGCAGGTAAATATCTTTGCAATCTTTCTTTGGTAGTGGTAGTAATGGATGCAAGACTTAAACCGGCCTCTTCAACAAAATCTGTAGTAATTACAGCAGGCCCGCCAGCATTGGAGACTATGACTATATTTGGGCCTTTTGGAGTATTCTCCCAGGAAAACGCCTTGGCATAGTCAAAGAAATCCTCAATTCCCTCACAACGTATTGCACCAGCATCTCGGAGTGCAGCATCAAGTACTTTATCCTCTCCGGCAAGGGAACCGGTATGAGATTGCATTGCAGCTTGCGCTGCCTTGGATTTACCTGGCTTGAGCACAAAAACCGGATTATCCAAAGTCATTTGCGCAATAGTATCAATAAATCCAATACCATCTTCGATAGACTCCGTATAAATACCAATTGGATTTAGTTCTGAAAGTCCTTTTCTATCATGGACGGTTAAAGGGTTCTTCAAGAAAAACTTCAGGAAATCGGTTTCATCAATATTTGATTTATTACCTAAAGTTATAAAATCAGAGAAGCCTATTTCGGTAGCAGCGGCCCAGTCGAATACTGCCGTCGCAATGGCACCTGATTGAGATAGAAATCTCAAATTACCATTCTGTTTTTTAACAGAACCAAAAGTTGCATTAATACTTGATTCATTGGAAACAAATCCAAGGCAGTTTGGTCCAATAATATTCAAATGGAATTCTACTGATAATTTAATCAGTTCTTTTTCCAATTCCAAGCCTGCACCTCCCATTTCTTTGTAGCCTGCAGAGAAAATAACTATATTTTTGGTCCCTTTAAGTGCAAGATCGCGGATTACACCATTTACATTTTCTGAAGGAATAGAGATTACGGCCAAATCAGGGATTTCTGGAATTAATGCAATATTCTTGAAGCATTTTAGTCCCAGAATACTCTCTGTATTTGGATTAACAGGATAAATACTTCCTTTAAATCCATATTCAATAAGATTCTTAAGCACAATATTACCAAGCTTATCAGGTGAGCGGGAAGCTCCAATTATTGTTATTGATTTAGGATTTAATAAAACCGAAAAGTCACGGGCGATCATCAGTTCAGTGTAGAGATTTAGGGTGGAAATGTGAATACTTATTATTCACTTCTACTATTTCTAAATATTTTGGAAACTATATTCGTTTATGTCGCAATATAAGGGTATGCACCATCACTATCATTTAGTCTATTTTTGCTTGAGTCATTTGTAATATTGTCTCTAATGGAAGACTAGAGTTTAAGGCTTCTATAACAAATCCGCGAGTTCCTTCGTCTCTGCAGTGGTCTAGAATAGGACTTCCATATTGTAATCCATACTGAACACTTGAATCGGTTTCTGGCGACTTATCGAGAGTCGAGGATTATCGCAGAAAGTATATTCGATTAAATATAATCTAAAATATTTCCAAAATTTCTGAAATAAATAATATATGAACTAAAAGAAATTTTAATAGAAACAAATTTAAGCTAAAATAGCCCAATGAAACTTCTAGCTGATACATGTGAAAAATTATCTGGTGAATCCGGGTCACTCAATAAAATCCAGATAATAAGCGATGCTATTTCCTCTATATCAGATGAAAGAGAACTTTATCTTTTTTGTATCTATCTAACTGGTCTAATTTATCCTTCATCAGTACAAAGAACAATAAATGTAGGTAAAGCCTGGATAAGGGACTCTGCTATACGTCTTGCCGGAATTACAGAGGAAGAGTGGAATGAGGAATTCCGTAAATGCGGGGAGAGTGGGGAAGCTGTTTTTTCAATTCTGTCATCCCGAGCGGACCCTGAGATTGTCGAAGGAGTCGTCGAAGGATCTAATTCTTCGGATTCAAATAAATCTCAAAGTGAAGCAAAATTAGATAAACTATCCCAATACTTAGAAAAATATGTGGAAGTTCAAGGCAATAACCTAAAACTGGACCCTAACAACCCTACAGCCATAGCTCGTTTTGATTTGCCAACAACAGCAGCATCAGTTGCTCTAGAAATTAAAGACAC
>CAZHCC010000022.1:0-11234 GCA_964530975.1 uncultured Candidatus Saccharibacteria bacterium | reverse complement strand
AATAGCCCGGTTTCTCGCTGCAATGATCTCATCCCTTTCATATTCAGTCGGATACTCCATTAACCTGATCAAATCATCCATTTCTGCTACTTGAGTTTTCTTTTTTTCTACTTTTATTAGCTTGATTGAATCCGCGCTAATTGGCATTTTCTCAATTAAATCAAAATCTACAAGATATTTCAGATAACTCCTCATTGCTGATAACATACGATTTACGCTGCGTGGAGCCAAACTCTGGTTCGGTTCGCGGCCAGAATGCTGTATTGAAAATGATTCAAAAATCGGTTCAAGTCTTCCAAAGTTATATTCGTCCATTTTATCTTTATTTACTTTCCACCATTTAATTATTTGTTCTAGGTAATCAGGAGCCCGTAAGAATCCTTTATAATATGTCAATGTACGTTTAGTAAGACTAGGGAAATCAACTTTCTGAATATTCATAAATGACTCAAAGACAGTCAAATCCCGGCGATAATTATAAACCGTTTCATGAGAATAATTATTATTCTGAATCTCCAATAAGAAATCATCTTTAAAAGGTAGTTCTAACATAATTCAGTTTAGCAAATAAAAAAGTAGAATTATACTCGGTTTCTGAGAGTTGGAAAAAATTTGAGTGTTTTGGTTAATACCAATTTCCGACCAATATCTATAAATTCATTTCTGTTTGAAAATTTATGAAAAGTAGTTTATAAAAAATTATCCATTTATGAATTGGTTTATTAAAACGCTAACCGAAGTATATATGGAAACATCAAAACCACATATAATTTGATTCCATTACAAGCGAAATTCTAGAAAAGTTTATATAAGACTCATTTATAATTTGAATACTCTTAAAACACTCAAAAATGCCAAAAGAAGCATATTTGTAAAACGCGTTTTAAGGCCTCTGATTTTTTAAAGTTGATACTTAGCTCATATGTGAAAAATCATATTTTCAATAAAATCGAGATACCAAGGCAAAATCTAATTTCTAATATCCTTAATGTGCAAATTAAAAATTTCGTTCTGATTTCGATAATAAATTTTGAAATCTATACATAGGGTAGTATAAAATAATGAAAATATGCATAAATAATAAAAAAGTTATTACAAAACGGAATAGGGGTGTTCTCCACTCGTGTACAAAAGTTGGAAACTGAGTATAAGGGATATTATACTCGGTAATGGATATGGCTTCAAAAGCCCGTTTTCCACATTTATCACCCATTTCTTTAGCTCATAAGGCTTATTGGCATTCTTTATAAATATTAATTAATTAATTGAATAAATATAAAGAAAGTATGATTTATTTTTAAATAAAATAAAAATTCAAAGAGAGAAGGGCATAAAAGTACTGGACTACTCCCTACTCGACTTTAGAAAAAATTAAATAGAGGCAAGATATATAAAAAAACCAATTAGAATTGACTCCAGAAATATTTGTCCAAAATCTACAAGGGTTATTAATTTACGAGTTGAATATAGAGTCACAACTGTAACTCCTCTAAATACAATAGAAAGTATGATTACTATAATTAAGGCACTTAGCGGATTGAGGAAGCTCATTAAATACATTAACACAAGACCTAAGACAAAGAAGCTGTAAAAAAAGACTCCAAACCATAAATGTAATTTCTCGATATTATTTATTAAGACAAAGGCCAGGTATATCAGGAAAAAAACCGGAACACTTGCTATTAACTTGGTTATCAGTTGTACATTGGGCAAAAGAAAAATTGATAAATTGACGATAAAAAAGGTTGATATAGCGTAAAAATTATTTACAACCAGAGCGGCCTGGGTTAAACCGATATTTGAAAAATAAGATGTATTAAGGATATTCTGGGTTAAGATAAAATAATAAATAAAAATTGCGAAAACAATAGTTGACCCAATGGCAATATAAATATTCATATCACGCAAAAAGTGGTAGTAAAATAGATAATATCCTCCGACAAAAAGCACAGGTAAAAGTAAAACACTTATAAACCCCTGAGGACTAACTTCAAAATTCAGCATCCAGTAAATAAGGAAATAATATACAATCATCATAAAAAGCACAGTTCCATAAAGTATAAAACCAGTAAATCGTGTAATTGAAAGAAATAATGTACAAAGTATTATGAAAAGTATTGTAACTACGGCGTTTTTGGTTCTAAAAGTCACGAGTTATATTAGCATAACTTAAAAGTATGATAAATGTAAATATATTTTATTAGATAACTGAATTAAGAATAAATTCTCTTCCATAATCTGTCAAAACACGTCCCTGTGGGGTTCTTTTGAGGAATCCTAACTTTATTAAATATGGCTCGTAGACTTCTTCAATTGTTCTTATATCTTCAAAGATAGATGCTGCAACATTGGAGACACCGACAGGTCCACCCGAAAAGTTTTTGTGTACAACTTCAAGGTATTTACGCATCACTGAGTCCAAACCTAGTTCATCAATTTCCAGATCTCGAAATGCTCTTTCAACTACGGCAAAATCAATTGTGGTTTTATTAAATGAAATTGAATAATCTCTTGCTCTACGTAAATTACGCAATGCAATTCTAGCAGTTCCACGTGATCTCTTCGCAATTTCTACAGCAGCGTCAAATTCTATTGGAAAATCTAATATCGTTGAATTTTTTATCACAATCTGTGTTAAGTCCTCAAGATCAAAAAAGTCGACCTTAAATGTCATTCCAAAACGATCCCTAAGAGGAGCGCTGATAAGTCCAATTTGTGTTGTTGCACCAATCAATGTAAATTTTGGCACATCTAGTCTCACGTGTTTGGACAATGTGCCTTTGCCAAATGTAATATCCATTTTAAAATCCTCAAGAATAGGGTAAAGAAATTCCTCTAGGAGCTTATTCATACGATGAATTTCGTCAATAAATAAAATATCACCTTCCTGCAAATTTGTAATTATAGAAGCTAAATCAGCTTTTGAATTAAGAGAAGGTCCGGAAGTCATATAAAACTTTGAGCCAAATTCATTTGATATTGCATACCCAAATGTAGTTTTACCAAGCCCTGGTGGTCCATAAAATAACAAATGCTCAATTACATCAGTTCTTGACTTGGCAGAATTAATTAATACATTTAGCTTATCTTTAATATCTTTACGACCCACAACTTCACCAAGTTTCTTTGGTCTATGCGTGGGTACTTCAGCTTCATCAGCAAAGGTATTTGCGGGTATATTCGAATCAATGGTTGTGGAGATTTTCTCCTTTTTTGAGGCTTTTTTTGAGTTTTCACCATCTATAATTGCCATTTTTACTTCAAATTCTTAAGTGTAAATTCTATAATTTTCTCTGTAGATTTATCAGCTAATTCAGAGTCATGATTAGCAAAAAACTCCACAAGTATCTTCTTCTTTATCCCCCACTCTTCCAGCATATTAATCACTTCATTATATTTCTTTTCAAATGTTTTACTATCCTGTTTTGAGATATCCCCATTAATGTCAAAGTCTTTTTTTAGCTTGGTTGAGATTCCCAAAAGTAGCTTTTGGGCAGTGGATTTACCTACTCCGGTAATTTTTACAAGATCATCTAGTTTAGTATTCTGTAAATCACTCCAGGATGTAATCTTGAGTGCGGACATAATTGTAAAAACAACCTTGGAACCGATACCTTTGATATTATTTAACTCTTCAAAAATGATCTTCTCTTCAATTTTTCTGAACCCGAAAAGAGTTTGACCGTACTCGGAGATTTTATGTGTAGTGAATAAATCAAATTCAATTCCATAATCAGAAATTGAAAATTCATTTACATAATTTACTTCATACCCAAGTCCATTTATTGAAAGAATTATTGCATTTGGCTCAGCCCAGATTAATTTTCCATGAAGATAGGCAATCATTTAGACTTATTATACATTTTTTCCAGTATATTTATTTGCTCCACATAAAAGGCTATTGCTATTGCATCAACGACATCATCCATATAGTTTGTCAGATCAGTATTAATTAGCTTAGATAGCACTGCAGCAACTTCTTTTTTATCAGCATCACCATTACCAATTACTTCTTTTTTGATCCTCTTAGGCTCAATTTCATGAATTTCACAATCACAGAAAAGTTCAAGGGCTACGCCTTTTGACATACATACTTTTTCAAAGATTATATTTTTTCGGTTAAAAAAAAGTTTTTCAATACCTACTTTATCAGGTTTATATTTATTCTTAATATCTACTAAATCATTACGAAGAATATTAAGTCTTTTGGATGTAGTAAGAGTTTTATCTGTAATTATTAAACCGGAAAAAACAATTATACCCTCATCAATGATACAGACTCCGCATCTATCATACCCAATATCCAAACCTAATATGACCATTTTCAAAATATATATTATATGATTTTAAATAGAAATAGCAGCATATCTACGTTGAAGGTTGCAATAATTAATGTAAATCATAAACAAAATTAGCACAATATTAATTATAAGAAACTGCATATTATCAATCCTAATATTTAATAAAAGGTTATAGTCATCAAAAAAATATAGAACTGCATTATTTGCAAATTCAAGTGTTTCGATAAGCGATTTCATAATCTGGGTAAAAAAATTTAAAAGTTCGGACAATCCAAATAAATTTAAGATACTTAAAAGAATTATGTAAATAAAACCTGTTATCACAAGTATTTCAGCAATGGGAACAATGAGGAAATTGGATATAAGAGAGAGCAAATTAGCTTCTGCAAATAAATATGAAGTCGGAATAAACATCAGCAATGGAACAATAAAAGTAGTAAGGATAGCTTTTGAGGCATCTCTCTCAATATAAAGATATTCAGAGTAAATCTGGGAAAAGTAAATGGCGAAAACTGCATATAGGGATAAGTAAAAACTTATACTAAATACTAAGGCAGGAAAAGTTAAAAGCATAAGTACAGTCGAAAGTAATATTTTGTGTAAAAATTGAACCTCTCTATAAGTAATTTGAGAAATCAGTTGAATAAGGAAAAAGAAAAAAGCTCTGGATAGTGAGCCTTCAAGACCAACCAGTAATAGATAAGAAGTTACAATAGTCAAACTTACAATTCCAATCAATACCTTGGGAATAGCATGAAGCCATGCAGCTAGCAAAAGAAAGAATCTATTGATAAGTGCAACAATGAGCATAATATTAGCCCCGCTAGCCACTAGCAAGTGCATTAGACCCAGCTTTCGATACATTTCTTTATCTTCCTTTTCCAAATCATCCTTGACACCCAAGACAATAGCTTTGAGTATTTTCGAATCCTGTCCCAAAGAATAATCAATTGGATGAATAAGGAAATCAGCAAGAGAATCTTTATATATTTGAAAAAGAACAAATCTATAAATGACTTCCCCACTATCAATTGAGACAGCATCACCAAAAGTAGTTTTATAAAATTTAAAGTCACCTTGAAGGCAAATATATTCAAGTTCCTTTACATCAAATAATAATGACTCACTTTTATTTAATGAAACTCTTAAATCCTTGAGGAATCTATTTTTGTTAATAGTCAAGTTAATAAGTTTGATGCTATAGGGGCTGACGGAAACCGCCATTCCGCATATTTCAGCATCTTCTAGCGATTGTATTTGTTTATCGCTGGCATAAACAAAAGGCACAGCTGCAATAATTAATGCTCCTAGGAAGATAGTTGCTCTCACTATTGGAGACTTTTTTTTAATCAAAATCAGTGTGATCATTGCAAGCAAAATGCCGGAGCTGATAGAGACTATGCTATTGGCTACTTTAGCCAATATGTAGGCACAAATTACTGAGGCTAGCAGTAAACCGACTGGAGTAATCGCTGTGCTTATTTTCCCCATCACAGTCATAATGACAGTTTGTCCTTTATTTTATCATATGAAACTTGCTTAAGTGCTCCTTTGTCTACTAATTGGGTTATATCCGAATATGGTCGGGAAGCTATTATTTTGTCCGCTGTTACTTCACCAATTTCAGGCAATGCTTCCAGCTCAGACTTTGATGCGCTATTTATGCTGACTCGGCCTGCTGCTCCTGTCGAAGTCTCCCCGCTTAGGGGTTTAGTTTGCATACTAGCACCTGAGCTTGCAAGCTGATCATTTACTCTTGGTATGTAAATCTTCTGAGAATCTCTTAGTTTTTCAGCCTGATTTATATTTTTTTCTATATAAACAATATCGACCTCACTTGTATAGCCTCCCGATTTAGAAATAATATCTGTAATTCTTTCACCAGCTTTCATCTGATAGACCCCTGGCTTTAGAATTGCCCCAGAGATATCAATCGAGATTATTTGATTGTTCTCTGAATTAGCTTGAGACTGTTTTTGTGTTTCTTCAGAAGGGGATTTAATGTTTTTGGAAATATAAAGTCCTGCTAAAAGAACAATAGTGATAATTAGACCAATATTTATAAAGCCTGTAAGCTTTTCAAAAATAATGGCAAAATTTGGTTTTTTATTTTGCTTCTCATTTAAGTCCATAAATATAAAATTTATGGTATCAGAAAGGAAGTCCTAAGGAATATTCACTAATTTAAAATTCATGTTAAAATAGAAGATTTAATCTAAAAATTTCTGAATTCGTTCTTTTTCAAAGCCTTTAAAATGTATTTCTGTTTTGAGTTTCAAACCACATTGCTCATAGGCTTGATCCCAAACCTTTTCTAATACAGCCAAATATTCTTCGGCTTTTCCATCCCCCATATTCACTATTATATTTTTATTAATTTGTGGCTGATCCGAGGCTGTTTGTTCAGGAATCATAATCCCTCCAACTCTATATCCCGAAAGTTTTAGGACATGTTCAATCAGATATGCAAGTCCTGGTGTAGGTAAACTAAGTCTTTGTTGATCATCCCTTGTCAAGTTGTGAAAGGCAGAACCAAGAGAATTCTTAGGCTGAGTTGACTTCTTCTTTGCCCATTGAACTGAAGCCCGAATACCTCTTTCTTTATCACCAATTCGAAGAAGAAAATATACATGGGTTACTACTGCTCCTCCATATTGCAGAATGCTATAATCATAGTCATATTGCATATCCTCATTTGTCATTAATCTTATATTTCCATTAAGGTCAATAATCTCAAGGGCGTATATATATTCAGACATATTTTTGGGACCTCCATGGATATTATTAATTGCAGCAGCACCTATTGAACTTGGAATTCCTGCAAAATAATGAAGTCCGACAATAGCTTCATTATTAAGAGTATTGATTAAGGATGACAATGCAACCCCTGCATCAACTTTGACAATAATCTCATCACCTGCTTTTTCATCATACTCAATATCATCTGTTTCAAAACCTGATGTGATTTTGTTTGTCTTAAATATTACATGCCTTGCATCAACAGTTTTGGGTATGGAAATAGGCAATCGAGATCTATCAAAACCTATTACAATTTCCTTTGTTTTAATCTTTATTAAATTTTTTTCAAAATCCATATCAGAAAATAATGTATTACAACTCCATCCAATTACATCAAAAGCCTCATTATTAGTATGGAAACCATGCACTAAAGTGTTTAGATCATTTGTATTATCTACTTCAATAAATTTCTTGCATTTACCACCTATTTTGATCCATGCAATATTTTTTAGATCAATATTTTCATAAATATTCATTATTGAATTTTATAATATATATAACTTTATTGCATCGATTCTAAAAATTGTCATATATACAGTTTAGGTCAATATTCCGACAGTTGTTGGTTAACTGGCAAAGGTAATATCACGATGCCACCAAATAAGACTACTTTTGACTATTGCTTAAAAAAGATATATTTCATATTGTACAATACATATATGGGTTTATTTTCCAGAAAATCGAATGACACTATAGAATCTCTTTGTCATACCATAGTACTGGGTGGTGAAGCTGGAGAGGGTATCAAATCTGCAGGTAGAATTCTCGCAAATACTCTTCTCTCATCTGGATTTGAAGTCTACCTATACGATGAATATCCATCACTTATCCGAGGCGGACATAATGCAGTATTTCTATCATATTCTCCATATCCCGTTTATAGTATCAACCGTGAGATTGATATATTGGTATGTTTTGACAGAAAAACATTTGATTTACATAAAGGTGATTTAAATACAGGCTCAATAATTATTTATGACCGTGAAGAAATTCCTTTTACCGATCAGGAAATAAAGGATTATCCATGTGAATTAATAGACCTATCGATAAATAGTATTATCAAAAAAAATAAGTATCCTCATATTATACAAAATACTCTGTACTTATGTGGTTGTTTGAGCGCTATTGGAGTTGAGAAAAAAATTGCTCTGAATATAATCAAGGAGTTCCTTGGCAAAAAGACTGAATTGCTCAAATTAAACCTTGAAGCCTGCGAAAAAATCTACTCGGCTTCAGAAGAGTATTTTGGTGTAAAGAAATATGTCTCCAAGAGTACTTTCAACCCAAAACCTGAAGAATTTTTTATTTCCGGCAATGAGGCACTCGGTGCAGGTGCAATTCAGGGTGGACTTGGATTTTATGCCGGATATCCTATGACCCCCTCTTCGACCATTTTGGATTTCATGTTCAAAAATTTCAGGAGAAAGAACGTAGTGGTAAAGCAAACCGAGGATGAAATAGCAGCAATTAATATGGCAATTGGCGCCTCCTTTGCCGGTGCAAGGGCAATGGTTGGTACTTCAGGCGGAGGATTCAGTCTTATGGTTGAAGGTTTAGGACTTGCCGCGATAACAGAAACACCACTTACTGTGGTAATCTCACAAAGACCGGGCCCTGCTACTGGTCTGCCTACTTGGACTGGCCAGAGTGATTTGCTATTTGCATTGCATGCCTCACAGGATGAATTTCCAAGAATAATACTTACACCAAGTGATCAACAGGAAGCATATGAATTTGGTTTCCAGGCACTAAACCTAACCGAAAAATATCAAATGCCAGTAATTATTTTACTGGACAAACTAATTTCAGAATCCTATTCTAAAATTATTTCCAAACCGACAATTAATAAGAAAATAGATCGGGGATTAATGCTAAGCTCGAGAGCTATTTCAAGATTAGATAATTTCAAAAGATATGAGTTTACCACAAGTGGCATCTCTGCTCGTAGTATTCCCGGACAATTAGGTGGAACTTATATTGCCAATAGTGATGAATCTGATGAATATGGTTTTAGCGATGAAACATCCGTAAATAGAATAAAACGAGTACAGAAAAGATTTACAAAACTTAAAGCTATTTCAAAAGATTTACCTGAGTTAAATGTTTACGGTGATATAAAGGCAAAACTTTGTCTGATTACCTGGGGGAGTACAAAGGGTGCTGCACTTGAAGCGGTAAGAAGATTACAAAATGCCAATATCAGTGTAAAACTTCTATCCTTAAATTATGTTAATCCTTTCCCTTCGGAAGAAGTATTGAAATTTCTTCGCAGCTCCAAGCATGTTTTGCTAATAGAAGGGAATTATACCTCTCAACTCGGCCAATTAATTCGTGTCAACACTGGTTATGATATACCTGAGATTCTTCTCAAATATGATGGAAGACCTATCTACCCTGATGAAATAGTTAATAAAGTTCTTGAAATACTATAATTATGAGCATCAAAATCATTCAAAAAAGAGACGATTATAATACTGATCATAAATGTACATGGTGTCCCGGATGCGGTAATTATGCAATCTGGTATATGTTAAAGCAGGCAATGCTTGAATTAGGTTTGAGTCCGCATGAAGTTGTGATTGTTTATGGTGTCGGATGTGCAGGAAACGGGTCAAATTTTACTGATGTTTATGCATTTCATGGACTACATGGTAGAGCTCTCCCGGTAGCACAAGGAATTAAGCTCGTAAATCAAGGTTTAAAGGTTATTGTAATGGGTGGAGACGGAGACGGTTTAGGGATAGGTGTAGGACACTTCATTCATGCATGCAGAAGAAATGCCGATATTACATATATACTTCATGATAATCAGATCTATGGTTTGACAACTGGACAAACATCTCCAAGAACTGATAAAGGAATTATTACGAAGACAAGTCCTGAAGGGAATTATGAAGATCCAATTAACCCTATTACATTAGCGCTGACCAATAATGCTAGCTTTGTCGCAAGATCATTCAGTGGTCACCCTCATCACCTCAAGGACACACTAAAAAGTGCCTTAATACACAAAGGATTTTCTTTTGTTGATGTACTTCAGCCATGTATAACTTTCAATAAAACAAATACATATGCTTGGTACAATGATCGTGTATATGACTTAGCAACTGATGGTGAATACAAAAACAATAGCTATACACAAGCTTTACTTAGATCACATGAATGGGATGAGAGAATCCCGCTTGGTATATTTTTTCAGGAAGAGAAAAAGACTATAGAGGAATTTTATTCTATAGATCAACCAAAGTTAATTCCAGGAGAGAATGTTATTCCTTCATTTGATATAAGCGATATTCTAAGTGATTTCAGAATTCATTAGTCCACAATCAAAGAATCCTCTCCAAGCTCAATATAAATATTAGAAAAAATATTATTTTGTGTACTTACTTGAGCGCTATTCACTTGGTTATTCATAATATACGTTAATACTTCAAATGTAGTGGTGGATTTCATCTTTTCATCATCCACATAAATTTTGGTATATGCGTTGGTTGCCACTGAATTATCAAGTTTAACCACATTAATACCGTAATTCTCGAGCAATTGCTGATAAAATGAACCCCAAGTCCCGACTCCTGTCTTATTATCCAGATATACTCTCACCTGCTCCTTTCTTGTATCATTTAATACTAGTAGTGACTCATTACGTATATCTGCCGGATTGGCTTTATTAATAACTTTTGTAGTATTTTGATAATAATCTTTTATAAATCTTAATTGATCTTCAGCACATAAATTAGAAAAAATATTTATCCTATTCCATTCAATGTTCTTGAGAAATAGTGCATATTGCATGGATTCACCAATAAATTTTGAGATAGTTTGAGATGAAATTTCATCTCTGAATATAATTACGAAATCAATCTTTACAAGTAAAATTCTTAATAATTTTGAAGATAAATTTTTAAATAAGATATTTTTATCCAGAAAAAGATTATTAATACGGATATAATCATTGATCGTACCTTTATTTTCTGAATTATCTATCTCAAACTGATAATCAGTTAAATCAATTTCATACTTATTGGTTTTATCATAAATATTTAACTTTGCAGACTTGATATTCTCCGCGGAATCAAGGTCAATAGATAGAAATGCTGTAATTTTACCTGCTATGAATTTCTTGCATGCTTG
>CAZHCC010000021.1:0-11501 GCA_964530975.1 uncultured Candidatus Saccharibacteria bacterium | reverse complement strand
TTTAGACTATTGGCAATATCGTGCACATTCTGGCCCACATCAATATATTGACAAAATGACATACCTGCTTTGCAACATAGAGCCATACAACTGCCACATAATCCATCTGCACCATTATTTTCTATCTGCTTTGCAGGCAATAAATTAATGAAAAAGTCAGTTAGACCCACCTTAGCTAACTATATCATGTATATATAATTCCGTGAAGTGTCTGTAACAGAATTTACCTTTTGCTTCTGTTATAATCACAAATACTATATGAAGCTTGAGAATATAAGAAACTTTTGCATAATTGCACATATTGATCATGGGAAGTCTACATTGTCTGACCGGTTATTGGAAATGACTTCGACAGTCGATAAGAGGAAAATGCATGATCAATTTATGGATACTCTTGAATTGGAGCAGGAAAGAGGCATTACAATCAAGCTTCAAACAGCGAGAATGAGGTATTTCCAAAATGGCGAGGAATATATTCTGAATTTGATAGATACACCCGGTCATGTTGACTTTGCATATGAAGTTTCACGATCACTTGCTGCATGTGAGGGAGCTATACTTCTTGTTGATGCTGCTCAAGGTGTTGAAGCCCAGACTATTTCTAATGCATTTAAAGCAATTGAGCATGATCTGGTAATTATTCCTGTTGTAAATAAGGTTGACTTACCAAATGCCGAACCAGAAAGGCGGGCAAAAGAATTTTGTGAAGTTCTTGGATTTAAAATGGATGAGGTTGTATATACTTCCGGTAAAACAGGTATAGGTGTAGAGGATCTTTTGAAATCAATTATCCAAAGAGTACCTGCACCTAAACATAAGCTCTCCAGCCAGATTTCGGATACTTCTGACCACTCCAAATTACAATGTTTAATTTTTGATTCATTTTTTGATGACCATAAAGGAGTAGTTGCACAAGTTAAAGTTGTAAATGGCAGAATCACCAGTCAGGATTTTACATCTCAAAAACGAAAATTAAGATTCATTGCCACCAAAAATGACCTGGCCCCTCTTGAAATAGGATTCATGACACCGAATCTGATTGAGAGTGAAGTGCTCGATACCGGTGAAGTGGGTTATATTGCTACAGGTCAAAAAGATATTCATCAGGTAAGAGTAGGAGATACTGTTACATTTGCTGATAGTCCAGCCACCCAATTACCCGGTTACGCAAAGGCAAAATCAATGGTATATGCAGGGCTCTATCCTGTAGATGCAGATAAACAGGTCGAATTCCGCGAGGCCTTGGAGAAGCTAGCACTTAATGATGCTGCTTTGAATTATACACCCGAAGTATCTCAAGCGCTTGGTTCAGGTTTCAGATGTGGATTCCTTGGACTTCTACATATGGAAATAGTTCAGGAAAGACTTGAAAGGGAGTATGGCATTGATCTCGTGATAACAGCGCCTTCGGTTGAATACAAAGTCAAATTATTTAGCCACCTAAAAAATGATAAATTCAAACCATCTGATTATGATGAAGAAAATAGGATTACAATCACATCTGCCGCAGATCTTCCCGATGAGTCAATTGTGGCAGAGATACAGGAGCCGTGGGTAAATCTGGAATTAATAACACCAAGTGATTATCTTGGTCCATTAATGCAAATTTGCCAGGAAAAGCGGGGATCATATATAAATACAGAATATATTCAGGCAGGAAAAGAAGGAGGTATTGAAAGGTCTATTCTAAAGTATAAAATACCGCTATCAGAAATTATTACTGATTTTTTTGATAAAGTTAAATCAATTTCACATGGATATGCGTCTTTGGACTATACTATTTACGGATATATTGCTTCAGATATTGTTAGACTTAATGTTATGATAAATAGTGAAATAGTTGATGCCTTATCAATGCTTGTCGCAAGAAGCAGCGCAGTATCTGAAGGGAAGAAATTGGTGGAGAAATTAAAAACTTTGATCCCGAAGCATCAATTCAAAATACCGATTCAAGCCGCAATTGGGGTTCGGATTATAGCTAGAGAAGATATACCTGCCTACAAAAAAGATGTCCTTAAAGGCCTTTATGGCGGTGATCATCGTAGAAAGATGAAACATATTGAACGACAGAAAGAAGGTAAAAAAAGAATGAAACAATTTGGTTCGGTCACAATACCTCAAGAAGCTTTTCTGGCGGTACTTAAGAAATAATAAAAGGCCTCGCTCGAGGCCTTTTATTTATATAAATATTAATGCTAGTATCAATACTTCGGATAGGTATTGGTATCTTTACCGGTTAGAATACTCTGATAGTAGCTGTCAATGTCATAGTCCAAACAGTTATAACCTTTCTTAAATGCATGGGATGAATAACCTAATTTGCTTGAATCTGTTTCAAAATTTGCACAAAGTTTAAAATTTTTATTATTACTATTGTACTTCAATTCATAAAACTCTTTAGTTTTTGGGTCTCTGTAAATTGACTTGGATCCATTTGGAGAACTGTCATAATCGCGACTTGAAGGATTCTTTTTTTCAAGTTCCTGAATGCTGTCCGGGAATTTACGATTTGTCGAAATATAATATTTTATTTGAGATCTTATTTCATTTAAGTCATTTAGTCTTTGTGAATCATTCTGGATACCTTTAATATCGGTTCCAAAGATGAATACCAGTCCTGCAATAGCTATCAATAGACCGATGATGATCCATGATAAGAAATATGCTAGGTCTTTAACCGAAAATTTTCTTGTCATCTCTTAATTGTAAAAAATAATATGTAAGCGGCAGGAAATTCAATGTAAAGTTTACAAAGAATTTAAGCAGGTCATTGACTACAAAATCTTGCGTGACGATAAGCCAAACTAGCCATACCGGCGCACCCAGACAAACAACAAAACAATTTAAAATGATCAGGAAATATGATATCTTCCTTGACCAGCTTTTGCGAATTATTTCTTTCTTTCCTTCTTCCATTTTCAGAAATGAATGTATTCCAAGGTATATAGGTAAGGAAATTACAAAAAATGCAAATGCTACGGTAGTAGTCTGATACACTACTTCAGAAGCTGTTGCGATTCCTCCTCCATAAATAGGAGACTGCATGGTTTCCTTTGGGAGGTAATATTCAATAGCATTATTTGAAACTACAACTCCGCTGTATATAGCAGTAAAGAGTACCATAAAGCTTATAAAGTATAAAATACTGTTCAGAGGGTTGGAGAGATGTTTGTACTCATCTTTTGAGGTAGCTGTCACAGGCTTGGGCACCGATATCTCAGCCCCTCCTCCAAGACCTTTATTTACTGAATTAGCATCCCAACCAGCATCTAGAAGATTATTCCGAATTTGGTTATCGCTAAGCCCCTTATCTTGGGCTTGTTTAATATATTTCTCTATTTCAGGATTCATTCCTTATATCCATATTATTTCATTTTAGGTTACAAATCCAGAAATCAATAATTAATCACTGACAATTATTTTTGCCGAAGAGGTTTCGCCATAACATTCCAGCATATATTCCCCGCTGGAATTAATCCTAAATGGTACGGTTTTACTTATTTGTTGGAAATCTATTCTTATATCAAGATCTTTAATTACTAAACCGCTGCAATTTGACTGATTGGTTTTTCTAAAAGTTATATCATAAAACCTGTCCTTTTTAAGATTTACAACCGAAGGGTTAATTGATTCTTTTTCCACCCTGATATTAAGTTTTTCCGGATTATTTAATGAATTACCGTCCATAATTACTTCCGCTGCTGGCGATTTCGCTGTATGTGAAGGAGATAAAATACTGGCTGCTACAAAGATAATAAGAATTGACAGGCAAATAAAGGAAATAAAAATGATAATTGTTAAATTATTATTAATAAAACTTTGCAATAATTTCTGTAACTTAACCAAATTCAGTTTCTTCAATTCATTTTTCACTATAGAAGTATATTAGAAGGATGAATAATATTATAGCTTTTGTAGTATGTAACAATAAAATATAATTCTAATATGGAAGTGAAGATACAAAAGTCATGGAAAAAAGCTCTCGAGGATGAATTCAAAAAAGAATATTTTCTTAATCTAGTCGAATTTATTAAGGAAGAGTATAAAACGAAGACTATTTACCCTCCCAGCAGGAAAATTTTTAATGCTTTTGAACATTGAAATTTTGACGATGTAAATGTAGTAATTATTGGACAGGATCCATATCATGGCATAGAGCAGGCGCTAGGCCTCAGTTTTTCGGTTTCGGTAGGTGTTAAATATCCTCCTTCACTTCAAAATATTTATAAAGAGATAAAGTCAGATCTAGATTGTGAATCAATTACTAATGGTGATCTCACAGCATGGGCAGAACAGGGTATATTATTACTAAATGCAGTATTAACAGTAGAGTCCGGTAAAGCTGCCTCTCATGCAGGCAAGGGCTGGGAAGTTTTCACTGATGCAGTAATACGCAAATTATCTGATTCAAAAAAGAATATTGTATTTATACTCTGGGGAGCTTATGCACAAAAAAAAGGTGCCATGATTGACTCTTCCAAGCATTTTATAATTAAATCTGCGCATCCATCACCATTATCAGCTTATAATGGCTTTTTTGGTTCAAAATGTTTTTCAAAGACCAATTCATATCTGGAAAGTATTGGTAAAGCGCCTGTAAAGTGGTGATTATTCAGTATAATAATCTTTAATTTCCGGTTTGAATAATTGAATAAGAAAATAAATATTGATCGGCAGGAAGTAAATATTAAATAATTGCACTATTAGCAGAATAACCGCAGAAACCCAGACCCACCGTTCTCCCTGGTCAAGTTTCCAGGCAATAACACCATGCATAATAGTAAAAATAATATAGAGAAGTGCAAAAACTCCGAAGAATAGTCCGAGTAGTCCACCTACAAATGCGGACTCGGAAGTACTTGCTTCGCTACCTGTAAAACTAATACCTACAAATAAAGCTGTATAAAAACCTAGAATAAGGGAACCTATCAGTCCTGCAAGGGATAAAGATAGATTATAAAGCCTCAAGATATTTGTTAATTCCAATTGCCTTTCTGTCATAGTTTATTCTACAGGTTTTCTGTCATTAAAATCAATTTTTAAAACTCTTCCAGCTGTTCGGGCTCAATTTTCTTAAATAATGGCTGAAGCAGCTCATTATTTATACTAATTCCTGATATATCATTCTGATCAAATTCAAAGTAATTTATTCCAATATTTTGATTTGGTTTTGAAGGTAATATTGTAAGTCCTATCATCTCGCTCAATCGATTACTTGCATCAGGACAGAATGGATTTAAAAGAATACGAAGTGCATTTACAATTTGAAGGCAATTATAAATTGTTTTTTCACAATCAAGTTGATTTTCTTTTAATGACTTCCATGGCTCTTTATCATTAAAATATTTATTACCGAATTTACCAAGTTCAAGTATATGATTCAACGATTTAGAGAATTCACATCCAGTAATTGCATTTGAATAGTCCTTAAAAATCTCCGATATTTTCGAGATAACTGAAGGGTCAGAAAGTTCCTGATATGGACTGAATAAGCTTTTTTTCTCATCGGAAAATGGAATAAGTTTATTTTGATAAAAAGTCAAAGTTCTATGAATAAAATTACCAATATTCGCTGCCAATTCATTATTATTAGCTGTAACAAAATCATTCCATTTCCAATTTGCATCAGAATTCTCTGGCATTATTGATGCAAGATAAAAACGAATTGCATCTAGACCAAATTCATCCACTAATCTAGTACAATCAATATAAATTCCACGGCTTTTAGAGAATTTCTGACCTTCAAGATTTAAAAATTGATTAACCGGAACATTATCAGGAAGCTTTAGACTGTTTTTTAAACTATTCGAAACTGTATTTTCTCCAAACCAGCAGTGTTTTTGCCCAATTAATAAACTTTGCCACCATAGTGTATGGAAAAATAAATTATCTTTTCCTACAAATAAATAATGCTTAAGATTTTCATCATCGGATCTCCAGTATTTATTTATAAATTCATAAATAGCTTCATCAGTATCAGATAATATGGGATCAAGCTTATCCTTGCCATTATTTGCTACAAATTTAATTCCTTCAGAGAAATATCCAATAACAGCATCAAACCATACATAAAATCTTTTATTTTCTGCTCCGCTGATTCTTAATTCCTCAGGCAATTCATCCTGCGGAATTTCTACCCCCCAGTAAATATCACGTGTAATTGCCCTTGGCTGTAATTCATCTATCCATGCCTTTGCCTCTTTCCAAACCCAGGTCCGCCATATCTCTTTTCTCGAATTAATATAATCTGTTAATTCACCTTTAAATTGAGCCAGGTCAACAAAATAATGTTCTGTCTCTTTTAAGCTGACCGGGCTTTTGTCCAAGCTTGCATATGGGTTTATTAATTCACCCACCTGTAAACTTCTGCCACAAACTTCACATTGATCACCACGCTGTTGTTTTGCATGGCAAAATGAACATTCCCCTTGAACATATCTATCAGGTAGAAATTTATTTTCAGATTCAGAAAAATATTGCTGAGATTTTTTTTTAATTATAAAGCCGCTTTTGGCAAGATTAATAAAGAACTCCTGTGTAATTCTTCTATGCAATTCAGTATCAGTTTTTGTAAAACTGTCAAAACTTATTTTATATTTATCCAAAAGCAAATTACTTGTTCTTGGTACATATTTATCGACAATTTCTTTTGGAGTTACACCTTCTTTTTCTGCTTGGATTGTAATAGGGGAGCCAAAACTATCACATCCTGAGACCATAAGCACATCGTTTCCACTAAGTCTATTGAATCGTGCAAAAATATCAGCAGGTAAATAGCATCCAGCAATATGACCTGGATGAAGGTCACCATTAACATATGGCCAAGCAACACCAATTAGAATTTTTTTATTTTTAGTTTTCATTAAAGTTTAAGTAAATATATATAATAATTATTAAGAAAGTCTAGAAGGTTTGGAATGATAATCAAGGTTACCCTCAATATTATTTTAGGGGATCAAATATTAGCCACATCGTGGCATAGATAGTAAGAAATTAGAAATCATAATTAAGCGAAACTTCATGTTTATATTATAGCATAAGCTAAATCTAGCTTGGTCTTGAAATATTTTTTCCTTCTATAAAATTTAATCCCAAATCATAAATAACTGGAATAGTCCATTTTTTGCCAATATAAGCTTGTGCGCCCGCATAAATAAGAATTCCAATTAATAAAATATTCCATATTGTTGATAAACTAAATCCGCCTCCGGAAATTAAGGGTAAATTAATTACATTATTCAAGATAAGTATTACAAGCAACCAAATTACATGTGTAAGTACACTTTGTCGTGCATGCCACATGACTAGTTCATCTCTGATTAATTTAAAAAGAATAAGTAATATTGATATACCAGGAATTATGTATATACATAATTTAAGAATATCATAAGTATTAATTTGTATGACCTGATTTTGATTAATCAGCTGCTCTGGGTAGTTGACATTAAAGCTCTCCGGCTCTTTGAGCATATTTGTATTATTAGCCAGAGTTCTGAGCTCATTCAAATTTTGAGGTTTCGGTAGTTGAGACTGCTGGAAGTTTGTAGGGTTGATGTATTTAGGTCTTTCCAAACTTTTGGGGGCTTGAGATTGCAAAGGCGGTGAAGACTGAATTGATGGATTTGACATCACCGGAAGTGTTCGATTCGTAGTTTGTTGAGGTATTTGATTAGATTGAACTGGTATCTGCTGATTAGTTCTTGGAATATTTAAGTCTTGAGTCATAGATTGGCCTGAAGGAAGCAGTGAGTCTGATTGTGTCGGTATAGGTGGATATGTCGGGATCTGTGTTGAGGGCCTTGGAGACGTTAGTTGTGCTTGTGAGGGTATTTGCGAATTACTGCTATTCGAATAATTCGGGTAAGAGTATCTTAGACCCTGGGAATTTACATTTCCTGGCTGCTGAGAGGGAGCCGGTGGAGGTGGGGATTTTGGGGCTTGATTTATTGCAGTATTATTTTGTATTTGATTAAAAAAACCCAAATGTTGGTTGCCGGAAATCGGTACAGGTTGAGGCTGATTGGATTGTCCTAAATTATTTTGATTTTGAGGCATTATCTTGTTCCTAGAATAATTACGATATCATCCTTTATTGTAGTATCTAATGTTGCCTTAGCAGAAGGATAATTAGGCTCAATTACTTTTGCCGCTTCCTGAGCTATTGCTTGATAACCATGATTTTTATAATAGACCGTTGTTGTAGGTATTCCTTTTTGGGGACTATTTCCCGGTTCTCTTGTTTTAAATCCGCTAGCACGAAGTTTCGCTGCAATTTCCTTTGCTTGACCTGTTACATTATTAGCATTAAGAACTAGGACATATACATCCTGTTTATTAAGTACAGGAGATGTCGTAGGTTGTGATGTGGAAGTTACAATAGGAGTAGATGTCGGTATCGGAGTAGATGTTGGTACTGCTGTGGAGGTTGCTGTGGGGGCTACACTTATGGAAGAGGTAGGAGACGGTGTGATCCTCGTCGTTTGTGTCGCATTCTGATTTACTCTTTGTGCAATCATCCAACCAGCATAAACTATAGTTCCTATCAAGGCCAATGCCAGAACAATTGAAACCAGAATTACCTTCAGGTTCCAGCGCTCTTCCAGCATTGAATTTGAATTCTTAAAAATTGTATTCCTAGTCGGGGTTGTTACATATGAGTTGGACTGGAAACGGCTGAACTCATCCTTATGGTTTGGGTTGGATTTTAAAGATGTTTTGCTGCTCGTTTGGGGTTTGGGATTTGAAAAGAACGCGGGATTTGGCAGCTCATCATTGTGAGTTATTTGTTCTCCAAGAAATCCTTTGCTTAATTTTGCAGACATACAGCTTTTGATTAAACCCTTAAGAATTATAACAGATACTGTGTCTATAGTACTATTCCCCTGGCTTGGTACCCATGCGAAATCTATACCTGCCCGACGCATATGTATTTGCAAACTTTCCGAATCCATTGTGCTTGACTCGACAGCCATAACTTTTTTGACTCCTATGGCTACATCTTTGGATTGTTTGGCAAATTCAATAACCTCAACGACAGCCTTATCCAAATGTTCGTTATTTTCAATAACATTATGGCCGTAAACAGACTCTAAATGTACTCCATCGGTATCAGCAATGAAAAACTTATAGTTCTTACCCTGTGGGTATAAAATCAATGTAGGTACAATAAGTAAGTCCTTTAACTCTTCGTACATACAGTGAAAAGTCGGAAAAACAGCCTCCACTGGAATATCTAAAGGCTCAAATATCTCCAGAAATGGCAAAAGAGTCTCTGTCCGAATACCATTGGAAATAAAAAAAACTTTATTATTTAGCTCATGGGTCGGCTTATTAATTAAATGAAGTTTGGACGCAGAATCATTAAACTTTTCTTCTATTATCCTATGTAATTGGTATTCGTCAATTCCTTTTTTATCTTTATCTACTTCAAATTTTAAAATTTTAATCTTATTATCTGGTAGGGCTATCCACGCAGCATCAATTCTAGTTTGATTCCGTGAAACTGAGGTGATAAGGTTCTTAACAATTTGTTGTAGGTGAGGAATATCATATACGATTCCTTCTTCTAGAATCCCACCTTCAATATTTATATTATCAATCGAAAGTATATCAACTTTACGTCCTGTAATTTGTGACAATGCACATATAACTCCAGTCTTAGAAAACTCCAGACAGACGATATTTTTTGTTTGATTGAACATCGTAATAAACCGCTTTATTAATATATTTTTTTACTGTTGAAATGTCAATTGATACATTAATTTGTACTAGCATAATACTAAGTTCCTATAAGCGAATAAATAAACTCATTTAGGTTATTCTTCATATACTCCAGAGGATCTTCGGAGCCCGAATAAATATTCATTTCCGTATTATGAACAAAGTAATTTGCAATCTGTATGGATGTTGCAATTTCATCTTTTGCAAATTCAATTCTTGTCACAATATCATTTCTATCTTTAGAAATTCGCTCTGTTATTTGCTCAAAATTATCAGGCAGTATAAAGAAACAAATCAAGTTGTACTTATCTTTTACTAGAGCCTTTAATTTTTGAACTCCGTTTTTTTCTATACCAATTATAGAATGGCTTTCCTTCAAAACATTAATTAGGTTTTTACCCGGTACACCATATAAGTTTGCCTCATGATAGTCTGACTCTACCAAACCATATTTACTGACTAGCCTAATCTGGTAATCTTCCCGTGATTCATTTTTATTAATAGTCTCATTCATCCATAAATATGTATCCATACTTTCAGAAGCTCGTTTTGTTCGAGTAGTTGCTGTTTGAATCCGAGGGAATTTTGATGAAAGGCATTCGATGAATGTCGATTTTCCTGAACCTGTCGGTCCAGTTATCACAAAAAGTGTATTTCTATCCTGACTTATATTTGATTTTAGATATTCATATATACCAGGCCTGGACGTCGGTTTTGATAACTCAATTAATGATTTAATTTCAATATCCATAATATTATATTGTCATATTAAATGCATAAAATGTAAAATTACATATACTTAAAAATTGATCAAATATAAACTAAAACATATTATCAAATCATGATTACCACAATTAATCCTGCAAATGGGAGAATAATTAATAGATATGATGAATTAAGTGAAGCTCAATTAAACTCAAGATTATTGAAGGCACAGTCTGCCTTCCAGGATTGGAAGAAAACTGATATTCAACAACGGGCAGGGGCAATGAAGAATCTTGCATCAATTTTGCGGTTACATAAAGATAAATATGCAGAAATGATTACCATAGAAATGGGTAAGCCACTTTCCCAGTCAAGGGATGAAATTGAAAAATGTGCTATTACCGCTGAATATTATGCATATAATATCTCATATATTCTGGATATAGAGATCATACCTACAAGTTATAGTCAAAGTTATATTTCTTTAGAACCTCTAGGAGTAATTCTTGCAATAATGCCATGGAATTTCCCCTTCTGGCAGGTATTAAGGGCCGCAATTCCCATAATTTTAGGAGGCAATGCTCTCATACTAAAACATGCATCTGCTGTTCAAGGATGTGCTGAACTTCTAGAAAAACTTTTCTCGGAAGCTGGCTTCCCTGAAGGGATTTTTACTAATCTAAGAATTAATTCCACAAGAGTAGAAGGTATTATTCGAAACCCTGTAATTCAGGCTGTCACACTTACAGGTAGTGAGGATACTGGTTCAAAAGTGTCATCAATCGCTGCATCAGAAATCAAAAAATCCGTAATGGAATTGGGAGGGTCTGATCCCTTTATTGTGCTTGCAGACGCTGACATTAATTGGACAGTTGAAAATGCGAAAAAAGCCAGAATCAGAAATGCTGGACAGGCCTGCACTTCTCCAAAAAGGTTTATTATTGCCAAAGAAGTGGCTGAAGAATTCACCAATAAATTAGTTGAATTATTTTCAAATATTATAGTTGGCGATCCAATGCTTGCTCAAACCGAAATGGGCCCAATTTCCACTGAAAGGGCTATGGAGGAAATCAAAA
>CAZHCC010000020.1:0-11755 GCA_964530975.1 uncultured Candidatus Saccharibacteria bacterium | reverse complement strand
GTAGAAGGCGAAGTAGAGAATCCAATCGAATTAACATGGTCACAATTAAAGGACTTACCCAAAACAGAAATTACTTCAGATTTCCATTGTGTAACCAAATGGAGCAAATATGATATAAAGTGGGGAGGAGTACTGTTAAAAGATATTCTTGATTTAGTTAAGCCTAGTAGTGAGGCAAGATTTGTAATTCAATATGGTGCTGACGGCTATACTACAAATGTACCAATTGAGGCCTTAACTCCAAAAAATGCAATAATTGCATATGAATTATATGGAGAACCACTGTCTAGGGAACATGGTGGGCCGGTGAGAATGATAATCCCCCAATTATATGCATGGAAAGGTTCTAAATTTCTTACCAAGATGGAATTCCGTAAAAATGATGAACCTGGTTTTTGGGAAGTAAGGGGTTATAGTAATACAGCAAATCCATGGAAAGAAGAAAGGTATTCTTAAAATTTAAAATATTTTACAGAGCTGATTCTTCAATTTGCGAATTATTGTCTATGAATCCTGTGTTTTGGGTGAGAATTAGGTTTATACTATGCAATTTAGATCTTAATTTATATTCTTCTAATTGTGTCAATTCACTCTGTGAATATAAAGTAGTTTCAATATCTTTTAGTCCGGACTTACATTTATCTTTGAGATCCTCTGCTAGTACTGGGTTATCGGAATTCGATACCTGCAAATATAAATCCCTATGTAAACGGAGTTCATCCTCAAGCATTAATTTGGGTAGAGATGAAGTAGTATCTTCTGAGTCAATATCAATAAATGGGTAGATAATCAAAAAAGCGAATGCGAATGAGGAACATACTAAAACCACTGATCCAAATTTATAATATTCCTTATTTGACATTACTTTTCTGTAAACTTTCTATCAGGTGAATTCGGATCCTGCATGCTTTTGATCTGAACTTCATTTAATCGATTAAGCCTTTTGGAGGATTTATAAATATTTGCTAATTCCATTGTGAATCCGGAGAAATAAATTACACCAAAAAAAAATGTTATCCCAAAGAGGAAGTAAAACAATCTCTTTTCAGCTAAAGTATAACTCCATTTATTGGAGTCACAGGAAACTGAAACTTCCGTCCATAGTGAGTCTTTGAAGTTATTATTTTGGCAGTAATTTTGATTTTTGGTCTTCATTTAGCTTTTCCCAGATTTGATTTGCCTGTTTGATGGCTCTATGCTGAATAACTTTAACATTATTGGAAGAGATTCCCATGATCTTGGCGGTTTCATCTACAGAATTCATTTGATTAAATCGCAGTTCAAGTACATTTGCATAACGGGGATTAAGCATTTTTACAATCTCATGTAAGGCGATACGTAGTTTTTTGCGATAGCTATAATCCTGTTTTTCTTCAGGGATTTGATCAAATGCGGAATCTTCAAAATAACTCTGAAGTACATAATCAGCACTCTTATACTTATTACGGATATAATCACGGATTTTATTTTTGGCTATACCGAAAATATAATTTTTGAATGAAGATTCTCCTTTGAATTTCTTTATTCCTTCTACAATTGAAAGAAAAACTTCAGAAGTAATTTCCTGTGTATCATGCAAACTATTTATTCTGGAGTAAATATAGTAGTAAATTTGATTGAAAAAGTGGTTGTAAAGGGTTTGCAAAGCCTCTTTTTCGCCTTGTTGAGCCTTGACTACCAGTCCATTTATATCTTTATTAGTCATCCTCAAATACTTAGTAGAATAATATTACAATTTTTTCTTATAAAATAATACTATTGGGAGTAAAAGTTTTAGTGACTAAATATTTAGTGACTAAAGGGTTAAAATTGAGAGATTGATTTAGTATTAAGTTAAATTATTTATTTCTCTTTTCCATAAACTCCGGGATTTTTTTGATATTCTCCACAATATACAACCGCGACCCATGCCTCTTGATTGCTTGGGACTCCGACATCCAAAGGATCAACCTTAACAGTACCATTTACAGGACCTGATATGACATCAGCACTTTCTCCCCATGGAATACCGGAACCTGCAGGTCTTTTATTATCTTCACGAATACCTGACGAAGTTCTTGCGGAGAGACCATCGGTAGCAATTGCGGTACAAGTTCTAATTACTTCTTCAGTCGATTGATTATCGCCTGCTGGAGCTGCTTCTGCACCTCCAAACCATTCCCAAAGATTAGGTAATTGTGGTAATGATAACTCTATAGGTATTGCAGGTAAAACAGGCATACTTATTGACTTAAACAATCCTTGAGTTCTTGCAATAAAACCACCTACTGCAAATCCAATAGCTAATATGGTCGCTACTTTACCGAATTTTAATCCCGCACTTTTTTTTCTAGAGATCGGATTTTCTGTAGATTTATTTTGAGGCTGAGCTGGAGAGGTTGCTTTAAATTGAAGATGATTAGTTTTCGGTAAAGTTACTCCGGGAATAGTCTTTGTTTTTCTTCCTTTTGTACCAATTCTTTCTAGCAAATCTGGTGTAAATAAAGCAGCATAAGCCAAAACTCCTTCTTTTCCTGCAGCTATACTCACAATATTATTTATATTTTCAATATCTACTATACGATAAGGCCTATTATCTACTGAATTTTTATTGCCATAACTAATTACAGCACCATATGCACCTAATTGTTGACCTGATCTATTGAGTCTAAATAATGAAACATCCTCCACCGAGTTCGTCTCACGAGCAAGAATCGCTAATTCAAATGGACCCTTGCCATATATTTGATATTTATATGCAGATGGTCCATCAGGCGTAAGTCTAATTGCTTGTCTAATATTACTTATCAATGGATTTTGTTGAGCGTCTAAAATTATTTGCATACATCTTGCATCATCAGGTAAAATCGAAAGTCCTTCATTACAGGCTAAAGCAGTAATATCATAAATGTAACCTTCGCGTGTCTCTCTTAGTACAAAAGCCAAATTATATACTCCACTTTGCATTGCCAAAGCAGCACTTACTTCATAAGGTGGTTTCTGCGGATTTCTAGAATTAGAAATGCAAGTATGATTATTTCGATTCGGTAAAATTAATGTGGTCATTAAATTTTGGCTCGCCTCCATATATAAGTATAATATAGTGATAGCCCTATAGTCAATATCTTCTCTGGTCAGCATTACTTCCAACTTCTCTCTAAATATTGTAGAGTGCATATGTGAAAATTGACCTTACCAAGGGGCTAAATCCCGAGCAGGCAGAAGCTGTAATTCATCAAGGCACCCCGCTTCTTATACTTGCAGGTGCAGGTTCTGGCAAGACAAAAGTACTTACACATCGAATTGCAAACTTTGCGGTGAATAATGCAATTCCTGCACATAGAATCCTTGGTGTGACCTTTACCAATAAAGCAGCTGCAGAAATGAAGGAAAGAATTGCGAAAGTAGTAGGTGAGAAAATGGATTTCCCTTTTCTTGGAACATTCCATAGCATTTGTGTAAGACTACTCCGCACTGATGGCAGATCAATAGGTATAGAGCCAAGTTTTACAATTTATGATACTGCGGATCAAAAAGATATTATTAAAGAAGTACTTAAAGACTTGAATATGGACCCTAAGGAATTTAATCCGAATGCAATTCAATGGGCAATATCAAGTGCAAAGAATGACTTAATTACACCAAAGCATTATGCGCAATTAGCAGGAGATTATTTTTCTGAAAATGTAGCAAAAGTTTATCCTTTATACCAAAAACTTCTCGCTGAAAGAAATGCAGTGGATTTTGATGATTTGATAATGAAAACAGGTGAACTTTTTAAAGAAAATAAAGAGGTTCGCGAAAAATATATAGAAAGATTTGATCAAATTCTTGTCGATGAGTATCAGGATACAAATAAATCCCAGTACCAGCTTATCAGTATGCTAGCAATCCCGAAGCAAAATATTAGTGTAGTAGGGGATGAGGATCAGTCAATATATGGATGGAGAGGAGCAGATATTCAGAATATTCTTTCTTTTGAAAAAGATTTCCCTAATTCGAAAATAATCAAATTAGAACAAAATTACCGTTCAACACAAATTATCCTTGATGCAGCTCATTCTGTTATCACCAAAAATCAGGAAAGAAGAGAAAAAAAACTTTGGTCAGATAAGAAAACCGGGCCAAAAATAGGTTTGTATGAGGCTCAAAATGAGATTGATGAGGCTAAATTTATAACCACCAAAATAGCAGAACTTGTCAAAAAAGAAAAAATCCCTCTTAAAGAAATTGCCGTACTTTATCGTGCAAATGCACAAAGCCGGAGTATTGAGGAACAATTTATTAAAGCAAGAATTCAATATAAGCTTGTAGGTGGTCAAAGATTTTATGAAAGAAAAGAAATCAAAGATCTTCTTGCATATTTGCGCATAATTTATAATCCGGCAGACACTTTATCCCTGCAAAGAATTATTAATACTCCTGCAAGGGGTATTGGACCAAAAACCATTACAGATCTAATTGAATGTTCAAGTATTTTGAAAATGCCGATTATTGATTTGATTGCGAGTATTACTTTACTTGATAATTATAGGAGTGAGCTTGAGGAATATAATAAGTTAAGAGGTAATAGTGAAAAATTAAAAGTTGAAAGTGATAGGGGATCAATATTTGATGGTGATAATTCAAATGAAAATACTTTGAAAGATCAATTACCGCAAGATGAATTTTTTGAAAGTCTTAATTCTTTTCAATCAAATGTCGGAAAAGCTATTTCTGATACGAAACTTTTGCAGAATAAAAATGTAATTCGTTTTGGAAGATTGATGAATTCACTTCTTGAAAGACTTCAGGATGATATAAAAGTTTCCGAATTTGTTAAATATGTTCTTGAAGAATCCGGTTATTATACTTATACAAATGATAATACAAGTGAAGGTGATAGTAGAATTGAGAATCTGAAGGAATTTATAGGTGTAGCCAAAAAATATGACAATACCACTATTGTCGACGGTCTAGCAAGATTTCTTGCGGATATCTCATTAATAGAGAATCTTGCGGATAAAGAAGAAGATAAAGATAAGTCTGTACAGCTTATGACAATGCATGCAGCCAAAGGACTTGAATTCCAGGTTGTATTTATTGGCGGACTTGAAGAAGGTGTTTTCCCTCATTCACGCTCCCTTGCAGACCCAAAAGAAATGGAAGAGGAGAGAAGACTTGCTTATGTTGGTATCACAAGAGCAAAAAAAGATTTATTTTTAATTTATACAATTTCTCGTACATATTTTGGTAATACCCAAAGCAATTTGGTTTCCAGATTTATAGCAGACCTTCCTGAAGATCTCGTGGAATTCGCATCGATAAATGAAAGATATGATACAAAACAATATGAAAGAGAAATTGATGAATTTATGGAGTCTACTTTTGTATATATGGATCTTGGAGACAGGGTTAAGCATCCTATTTTTGGTGAAGGCAAAATAAAAGATATTGAAGGGGATACAATAACTATAGATTTCGATGATAAAGGGGAGATGAAGTTGATAGCGCAATATGCGAATTTGAAGAAAATATGAGTAAATCAGTTGGTATATCGCTAGATTAGTCTTGGTATTATTAAATAGATCCCGGATAAATTCTACGAATTTTCCGGGATGACAATTTTAATTTACTGAATTAAAAACTATCCCCACCCCTTCCCCCTTCTTCGAAAAAATATAATCTTTGGAATACCCCGCCTTTACAAATTTGCGTCGGAGTCGGGAAATAACCTGATCTATCGCATCATCCTTTGCATTTTTACCTTCATCACCCCATACAATTTCTGCAAGTTGAGGTCTTGATATGAAACTCTCTTTTACTAAAGTTTCGTAAATAGCATTTTCGCGAGCTGTTAAGTTTAGAGAATTGGTGATATTATTAGCATCAGGTATACCTGATATATCATTCTGTATCTCATCCTTAGAGTTATAGTGACGTATGTCCTTTTTAGCACTTTCAGGGGCAATTATTTCAGTTCTTTCACGGATCTGTTCAGGAATTTCTAGATTATTTCTTTGTATCTCTTTTGTATCATTTAGATCTAAGTTAATTGGCTCTAAGGATACGATTTCGCTCGGAACTTCATTATATGTTTTCTGAGTGAGGATTTCATGAAGTATTTGCGAAATATAATATATATCTCCCTTTACTTCATTTATATCAATCTTTAATTCAGTAATATTGGTACCAATTTTTTCCAGAATATTTCCTATATAAAAATTAATAAATGCATCACTAAAATTTAATTGAAGACTTTTATCAAAGTAATTTGCATTGCTGACGGATCCTAAAATAATTATAAATTTATTTCTTAATAAATATGAGTAAGATAGAAGGAATCTTAGTGAATATTCATTATTCGTCGAAAATAGCATCGTCAGGTACTGATCCTGTGTCTCAAGATAATTGGCAAGAGATGTCAGATTTGTAAATTCAATACCAATTGAGTTTGAGACTTCTGCCAAAAGGAATTTATCAATGTCCTTGAAGTCGAAATTATCTTTTTGTAGATGAATAAATATATACTTATCACAATTATTTTTTAAATATTTTTTTCGAAGCGAATAACTTTCAAAAAAGTTATTAATAAAATATTTAATATTATCATTAGAGACTGACCTCATTTCAAACGACTTGAACGAATTCAATAAATGTGATAATTCTTCATATTCACTTTGAAGAGATTGTTTTGAACTGAGAAATCCGGATTCTGACATCTGTCAGATTATACTTAATATGAGAATGGTTACAATATAAGTTATTTATATTTCCGGATAAATTGAATTAGCTCAGTTTGTTCAAGTTTTGTACTGTCAGTCAAGTAGTTATAGGCTAATAATTCGACACCCCATAATCTTAAAATAATTTTATCATTATATATTTTTTCTAGAAGTATACGATTTATTGCAAATATCAATTCATTAAGATTAAAACCCGGCGATTTTACTTCACCCCAAGGTTCAAATTGTAATTCACTAATTTCAATTTCGGAATCCATTTCTAAAGCAAATTCTCTAAAATCGGACAAAATGTCATCACCATTAATAATCTTTAATCTGGAAAAATTATCCAATTCTATCCCGCTTGAATTTTTTATGAAACCTGGAGCTTTATAATAATAATTAAGTCCAAAAATATATTTTGTTTTTATATTTTTACTTAAATAAGAAATTAAATCATTAATCTTAAAGATATCAGGATATAGAATATCATCTAGATTAATATCACCCGAGCCACTAAATAATATTTTTGCCTCTGGGAAATATTTTTTTGAGATCTTTACTACTTCAAGTATATGACTATTTCCTAAAGTCCACAGATATTCTCCGAAAGGGTTAAAAAGTTCATTCTCAGGTTGAATTGCATATATTTTTGTAAAGAAATTCTCTCCGAAATTAATTCGAAATTCTTCAAAAAGTTTTTCCAAATACTTTATTGACTGAATTGAAACCTGATGGTTAGAATCGATTATTAATTCTTTTTTAGATTTTAAATCCAGCTTATTCAAAATATATTCCGGAACAAATACTTCAGGCCATCTAAATGTTTTAACTGGTCCAAGATTCAAGATAATTCTAACTTCTTTCTTTAATAAATGATTGATTATCCCCTTATAATAAGTCAAATCAAAAACGCCATTCTTATCAATTTGTGACCATCTTAGTCCAAGACGGATATCTTTTATGCCTAATTCATCGATTATGAAATCAAGTGCCTGAATATGGTTAATTTTATGCGGATTTGCAAATTCGCTCTCCGACTGCAACCAATCTAATTGTTCAGGTGAATAACTTATAGCAAATTTAAAATTATCTGATATTAATTCATTTTGATTAATATGACTTTCAATGATATTAAAATACTTTGCAAATTTAATATTATCAGGATCATTTTGTAATAGTTTATTATAAAGTTGCAATTTGAGATTATTAAACATCTTTTATTAGAAACTTTTTAAAACATTCCAAAGTTAGTTTACAATCATCCAGTGCATTATGATTTCCTTGACGTTTTTGTAGTCCGACGAGGCTTAAAATATGATCCAAATCGAGATCAGTGCGATTATTCCTCAAGGGTATAGTTTCGCCTTTCTCCAAAAGTTTTGTATATGCTATTGAATGCAAATCAACAATTCTATGTCCAAAATGATATTCTATTCCTGACCTTTTGCATTGTTCACGAAGAAAATCCAAATCCCAATGGACATTCTGGCCTGCAATCGTCTGATCTTTTTTGTCAGAAAGCCAATTTAAAAACTTTTTGAGTAATTCCTCGGGAGATTGCTTATTCGAGTCTTTGATATAGCTCTCAGTAACACCTGTAATCTTAAGACTATCAGGATTAATTGAAGCATTTAGGAAAATCCTGCACTCACCATAGAATTCATCCTCAGGATTATCAAAATCAATAGCGCCGATTGAAATTATCGAGCACTTCCGTGCATCAAGACCACTAGTCTCAATATCCAAAATTACCATATAACTAATAATATCAAAAAAACAATCAAATTACCGTCCCAATTCTTAATCCGCAACTCATAATACTCAAATCCTATTATTCTATCGGGAAATTCTCCTGATCCCATGCACCGATCCCGCCTTCCAGATCATGCACTTTCTTAAACCCCTGATTTGCAAATAATTGCATAGAAGCAGAACTTCTCCCACCGGAAAGACAATAAACAATATACTCTTTTTCTTTATCCAATTGACTTATATTTGATATAAATGAGGGATTATAAAAATTAATATTAATAGCTTTTGGAATATGTCCGTCAGAATATTCAGCCGGAGTCCTTAAATCTATAATAATGATATTTTGTGTATCTATTAATTGTTTTGCTTCTTCGGGTGTGATCCTGTCCATTCTTGGTTTATTTGTTGTAATTATATTAGTATAATCAGTAAATTAAAATGTTACCTATAGAAGTTAAATCAAAGTATTTTGAAACAAAAACAAGAACCTGGAAAGAAATATACTACAAAATCGACAAACATCTTTCATATGACTACTCAAAGTCAACATGGGTGACAATTGACGGTGAATTTACCGGGCTTTATCCTCAAAGAGATAAAGATGTCTTATGGACAATCGCTTCAGATGATGAAAATGGTAATTTGAGGATCGAAATGCTTTATACTTTTGAAGGAGATGCTGATTTGAGTAAGCTTAAAGAAATACTTCAAAGCGATAAAGAAAAATACTTCTACTATGGCCAAATGGATATCGCTCATCTTTACAAAATGACCGGAATCAAAATCGCACAGCCTATTTTTGATATAAAAGTCGCTTCCAAAGTAATAAGAACATATACGGGCGAACATACTATCGACGGCCTTATGAAATCACTTTGCGGAGTTACAGAGGAATTAGTGAATAAACGAGAAATGGGTAAATCCAAAGAATTCGGTATTCATCCTTCTGAATGGTCACCTGAACTGCATCAATATAATGTAAATGATGTAGCCTATCTAAAAGACATAGCTGAAGCATTAAAGAAAATGGCCAAAAGACTTGAAAGAGAAGATGTTTTGAATGCTGTACATATTGCTTTACCCGAACTTGCAGTGCTTTATGCAAATGGCTATTACCGTGATGTATTTATTCATTCATACAATGATACCGACATGGCATCAGCACCAATGCTTCCAAGATTTGGTGGTAAGTAATAAATATAATTGAAAAGTAAAATATATTATTAATAGTGAAAAATAAATTTGCGCAGAATTTAGTTAATTTTCTCAAAAAAAATTACTTTTTGATACTCATACTAATTTATCTATCTTTGACCTTACAGTATTTCGGACAGGCACCCTCTCTTGATCCTGTGGTTATTTATAGAGAGGGGATAATAATATTTACGAATGGCTTTGATGGATTTGTAGTTTCAAATTCAAGTAATTCTGTTCACCCTCCTTTAAATTATGCATCTGCATTTATACTATTTCCATTTTTAGGCATCAGTCCAATTGCATATAATATATCCGGACTTGTATTATTTTCGATTTCAGCCTACCTTTTGACACATTTTCTGGAAGCGGTATTCAAAAGCAAAAAAATAAGTTTTATCTGCTCACTTATATTCTTGTTCAATCCATTAATCGTGATCAGCTTTCTTTACCCAATCGCCGAAGTCCCGATTATTATATGTTTATTACTTGTTTTATATGGCTATAAATTACAGAAACCCTGGACACTGGGTTTGGGACTAGCGCTTTCTATTATAAGTAAAGAGACAGGAATTCTAATTCTTGCGACATTTATTCCTGTAATAATAGCAGAAAGTATATTTGCTTTTAGAAATAATAAGATCAATCGATTAAGATTCTTTCTGCCTGGAATTTTTTTGTCAATAATAATGTACTTAAGCTGGAGTTATTATAAATATTTTTATGGTATAAAAGAATAGAACTCACATATAATCGACCCTGCTTATAAGGGACTTAGCTCATATGAAATTATTCTCAAAAATATATTTGAATTAAAATTATTTAATAATTTTTTCATGGATAATCTGGAAAACCTTTTTATCCTCAATTTTAACTGGGTCATTAGCATTTTAGGCTTAATTGGTCTTATACTTTATCTTTCAGAATTATATAGAAAGCGGATAAAGCTTGATAAGACATTATTATTCTTATTTTTATTCAGTATCACTTACATGATACTTGTATTTTCTTTTCCAACCTGGACAATTACAAGATATGTAATTCCATGCATGCTTCTAATTGCAATATTTGCAGGCTATGCCCTCAGTGATATAAAAATGATAAGCAGGAATTACAAATTTTCAATATTAATAATTATTTTCTTCTTACTTGTCCCCAATTTTTTTTCGGTGGATCCAATTACAATAAGCAGATTTGCAAAATATCATACTTATGATGTACAGCTTTATAATACCTATACAAACTCAAAAGGTTTTGATGGTCTTGTTTATAATCTTAATTTTGCACAGGCGACAAAGAATCAAAATGCTTTGATAGAGTCAATTGCAAACAGTAATGCAAATTATGTGGTAGGTGATTGTATGTCCTTAAAGCTCGAAGAGAAGCTTTCTTCTATAAATATTCATACATATGCATATAATTTTGAGTCATATGGAAATATTACCTGTATAACCTCCAGACAAATTCCCGGTATGGCCCCCTTAATGGCGAATAAAAGAATATACGTTCAGAATAAAGAACAATGGTATATTGTACCAATACTTACAGCCAATGGAATAAACCCGCAAAATATAATTATTGGAAGATAAACAAAATAAATTATTCTATTTTTGAAAAGCTTATAGTGGAAATTTTTGTTTCTTTCGAGACGCTATAACACTTTGCATCCAGAAATCCCTACGAACCTGATAGACCGCTATATTATACATATTAAGTACTTGCGGATCGATAATATTTTGCCTTACTTCTTCACGCATATTTATCGGCATCGTAACACCTTGGAAGGAAAGATGTTTGTCTGAAAAGGTAGTTGTAAAGAGTTCACGGGATATTGGACTCCATCGACAAAGTTCTGCCACACCATCAGAAAAACCCTGCATCTTGTTCAAAAATTCCCAATATCTCGCTTTTGTATCATTGTCCCATTCTCGAGGATGACAAATATAGGGAACTACTAAAACAGGTATCTCCTTTTGTACTTCTTTAGCTCTCTTCGATGTATCAAATAATGTTCCTATAACCAATTGAAGCATAATTTATAAATTGTTATTTACAACTTCCCGCCAAAGCAGCACTCCTCCGGCGGGCACTTTTTACTTTTTACTTTTTACTTTTTTTGAATC
>CAZHCC010000019.1:0-11793 GCA_964530975.1 uncultured Candidatus Saccharibacteria bacterium | reverse complement strand
TACTTTGGCTGACCTGAAGGGTACTTTAGAGTCATTAACTAAATCATTTTTTGGTATTGATACAATAATCCGAATCCGGGCAAAATATTATCCACAGGTTGAACCGGGATGCGGATTGGATATTCAGTGTAAATTTTGTGAAGGTGCCGGATGTCCGGTTTGTAAAAGACGTGGATGGCTTGAGGCATCAGGAGGTGGGATGGTACATCCAAATGCGCTTCGGGCAGTTGGGATTGATCCGGCAAAATATTCAGGTTTTGCATTCGGAATGGGATTCGACCGTATTGTTATGCAGAAATATGGAATAGATGATATTAGAAAATTATATAATGGAACGATTTATTAATTATGAAAATACCCACCAAATGGATAAAAGAATATATTGATCTGCCTCAAGACCTTAAAGTCTTCACAGACAAAATGTCTATGATTGGACATTTGCTTGATAAGACAGAAGTAATAGAAACTGATACAGTTATTGATTTAGAACTTCGAGGAAATCGAGCTGATTGCTATGGAATTTTGGGAATTGCCAGAGAATCTCATGCAGCTTTTGGGGGAAGGCTTGAAATACCTAAAGTTGAGAAACTACCTTTTACAAGATATTCCGGTTTTGAACTCATTTTGCAGTCTCCAACCGTTCACAGGTTTTATTCTGTAATTATTCGTGGGCTCAAAGTGGGTCCTTCTCCTGAGTGGATGAAGGAAAGACTACATAATTACGGGATGGATTCAATTAATAATATTGTTGATATTACTAATTATGTAATGATAGAAACCGGTATGCCTATGCATGCTTTTGACCTTTCCAGAATGGGTGGAAATAAGCTTATACTCAGAAATGCATCTGAAGGCGAAACTTTTATAACCTTTGATGGAACAGAAAAAAAATTAACGACTCAGGATACGGTTTTTGCAGGAGAAGATGGACGCGTTATGGGTATTGCAGGTGTCATCGGAAGTAAAGATTCAGGTATCCAAAATGATACTGTGGATATTCTTTTGGAATGTGCCGGATATGATCGTGTTGCGATTCGTAAAAGTATTTTCAACCATAATATTCATACTGAAGCAGGGCTTCGACATTCCCATGACCTTTCTTCTTCTCTTTGTGATTATGCATTAGAAAGAGCTGCAGATTTGATAATTCAATTGGCTGGTGACGGGGACTATAAAAAAATTGAAGGAATTAATGATCAATACCCAAAGACTGAAATTCCAAAAGTAATTGATTATGCTCCTTCAGAAGTTATTAGACTTGGTGGTGTTAAAATTCAAGTTAGTGAACAAGCAGAGATTTTAAAAAGACTGGAATTCGAAGTCGATATTCAGGGTCCAAACCAAATGAGAATAAAAGTTCCTTTATTTCGAACAGATATTTTTGAATCTGCTGATATTGTTGAAGAAGTACTTCGTATATATGGTTATGAAAAAATCCCTTCAACTACGCTTTCCAGCGTAATTCCAGATCCAATCATACAGCCTGAATTAGTAATTGAAGAAAAAGCTAGAGATATTTTTGTCTCCCAGGGACTCCATGAAGTAATTACTGTTCCTATGGCGAAGCTGGAAGATTTACAAAAGACCCTCGATTATAAAACCGATAAAGCAATAGCCTTAATCAATCCTTCATCAAGTGATCATACTCATTTGCGTACAAATATGTATACAGGACTTTTGCAAGCTACGCAGCGCATTCTAGATCGTGGTGACGAAAGTATTGAGATTTTTGAAATAGGTAAGGTATACTTTAAGGATTCTTCCATAAGCTTAGAACAAATTAATAATGGCTCCAATGAAAACATGTTTCAAAATAAAACATCCAAAGCTCCACATAAAGAGGACTTTCCCTATCTGGAGGAAAGAAGAATGGCTGCAGTCTTGTCCTCCAAAGGCAATAAAAAATGGGACTTTTATTCTGTAAAAGGCTTATTAGAAGAATATTTTGATCAAATGAATTTAAAGAATATTGAATATATGAAATTTGATCACGAAATGTGTGAATTAGCTGCAAGTGTTTGTCAGGGAGATAAAGTACTTGGAAATATAGGTTTATTAAAGAAAGAAATCACAGAGAAAAATTATGATATCAAATGGGACGTTTTTGTATTTCAACTTCATGTCGATCTATTAACTTCTGCAGAATATACAAATAAGTCATATTTACCATATTCAATTTATCCTGAGGTATCTTTTGATTTATCTGTATATATTGATATTTCAGTGAGGGCTTCAGATGTTAAAAATTTAATTAAACAAACGGGGGGTGAAATAGTTCGTTCTGTCTCTATAAACGATGTTTTTGAATCTGGTGGCAAAAGATCATTACTTTTGAATATTATTTACCAGTCAAAAGAAAGAACTTTGACTTTAGATGAAGTAAATCAAATCCATATTAATATTGAAAACTCTGTTAGATCTACATTTAAAGCCGTAATTAGAGGAAGAGATGATGTTGGTAAGTCAGATTCTAAAAAAAGCAGTTACTCAGTAAAGAGGGAAAATAATATACCAAAGATAGAAGAGAATATTACAACTGGTGAGTTACCGATGGTTTTGCCATTGGAAAATAATTTATCTAGATTATCTGAAGAGCTTACAAAGCCAGTAAATCAGTTTATCGTAATAGGAAGAATTTTATCGATTGAAAAACATCCAAATGCCGACCGATTAGTAATTTGTAAGGTTGATATCGGCAAAGTAAAGCCCGCAGGAACTTTATTTGAAGATTCTCTCCAAATTGTTACTGGAGCAGGAAATATTCTTTCATTAGTTGATCAGTTCGACAAATCGACAATGGATTTAATTGTTCCAGTGGCATTGCCTGGAGCAAAAATTAAATCACATAAAACCGGTGAGACTATTCAAATTAAGATTTCTGAGCTTCGAGGTATTGTATCAGAAGGTATGCTTTGCTCCTCAAATGAATTGGAATTTCCCAATCCAGGCTATGAGGGGATTTTGATATTAGATGAAAAATATTCGGATAAAATTGGTGCAGTTTTAACTCAATAAACTAATTTTCAAGTACTTCCCTTACTGGAGGGCATACATTTCGCCAAAATATAAATTTCGTGTATAATCCGTCATAGTTAAAATAAGTTTTATTGTGTACAAATGGCTGCAACATTAAAGAAAAGAACAAGCAAATCAAGAAGAAATAATAGAAGATCCCATCATATGAGAATTTCTGCAGAATTAGTATCTACCTCGAAATGTCCTAATTGTGCTGTAATGAAGACTCCTCATAAAGTATGCTGGAATTGTGGCTATTACAAAGGAAAGCTAGTCAAAAAAGCATTGTAATATTGCGTATTGCGTTTATAGATTTAAGTATTGTTGAATCTTAATACGTAATCTGAAATACTTAAATACGTAATATTTATGAGAAATTTGAATGATCCAAGACATATAGCCAGAATTTTAAGTGTTATGGATCTTTATGAACATTTTTTCGGTCAACAATTTGAAGGACTAACAACTTTAGGTTCAGAGGAGCTTGATATCGGTAATTATTCCAAAAAAATGCGTGAAAGCATTGTTTCCGGTGTAAAAGAAAAATTTCATGATATAGACAAAATAATTGATGCTTTTTCGGAACCCATGAAAACTGCAGATTTAGACCTACTTATACTGCAGATTATAAGAATTAGCCTTTGGGAGGGGTTCGTCTCTAAGTCCGTTCCTCCAAAGGTCGCCGTAGATGAGGCTATTGAATTGGCAAGAGATTTTGGGCTGGATCTTGAAGCAAAAAAAGTCGGGGGGATACTTGGCAAAGTCTTTGATAATCTAGTTAAAAAAGAACCAGTAGTAAAAGAATAATAATCTATTAAAATACATATATGGAAAATCAAACAATTCCTCAACAAAATCCACAGGCTCAGCCTGTTGCACAACCTGTAGCTCAAGCAAATAAGAGACCAGGGTGGGTTATACCTTGTGCTGTAATTTCAGTAATACTTTTCATTTGCTGTATCTGTACAGTTGGAGGCTTTGGCTGGCTGGCTAACCTTGGTTGGGATTCTACCAGGAAAGGTCTGGAGTCAACAGTATGCGCAAGCAACCTTAAAACTTCCTATACAAATAATACAACTTCAAAATTTAAGTCAATAAATACACAGACTAAGTTCGAAACCGAAGTTGGTAAGATCTCTGCTGACTGCTCAAAAGTTAAGAGTGCAGGCTTCCTTGACTATTTGCGTAATGGTTGGGTTATAAATTCAACATCTTCAACATCAAGTGATACAGGATTCACATTTACAGGCAATTTAAATGGTAAAGATGTTGTCATTTTAATGCTTTATGATGGAAGTACATATAAGCTTGATTCATTATCAATTCAGTAATTTTACTATTAATTTATGAAAGTAAGATTTAAAGTAGATAAAGATTTATGTATTCCTGCTATGGCATGCATTGTCGCTGAACCTGATTTATATGAACTCGATGACTCAGGTAAAGCTGATGTAAAAGTAGATCTTACTCTGGGTGATATACAGGAGCAAGCCAGAGATGGAGGATGGGTTACTGTAGAAACTACAGAACAGGGATTTGAAAGAATTCTGGAATCCGCAAGAGTCTGTCCGGTTCTTGCGATATTCGTTGAAATCTTTGAGAATGGAAGCTGGCTTAGGGTTTATCCGGAATAAGTATCAATAAGACTTAAATTAAAGACGGGCAATGCCCGTCTTTAATTATTGAGTTGATTCATAATACTTTTTTCTATAAAGGAAATTGCCATAATAAATAATCCAAGTGAAGTTCCTGCAAATAGAATCGAGAAAATCCATGCCTCGAATTTGATATTCAATAATCTTTCTGTGATGTCTATCAGTAAATAAAGAACAACAATAATCATAAATATCCTTTGGCCTATATTTGAGAGGTAGCTACTTCGGGATGGATCATAAATAGGTTTTATTTTCGTTTTTGACATTATATGTATACTTATAAATTTATTTATGTTTTGCAAGATGGGGCACTTCAATTGTTAAGTTTTGATGTTTTCGCTAATATGTTTTAAATACTGCAAATGAGAATCAAATCTGTAAAAGCAAGACAAGTTATTAATGCAAAGGGTCATCCAACTCTTGAAGTAGAAGTATCTACCGAAAAAAACACTGCATTTTCCTCAGTTCCTTTAGCTGCATCCAAAAGTAAATATGAATACTATGATGTTTTTGATCATGATTTACAAAGATTTGATGGACGTACTCTTAATACAGTTATTGAGAATATACATCGTACTGTAGTACCTGAACTTATTGGCCAAAGGTCAATGGACCAAGAAGACCTTGATGCATTATTGCTTCAAATTGATAATTCTTATGATAGGTCAAGACTTGGGGTAAATGCAATTACCGCTTTATCGCAGTCTCTTGCTAAACTTGGAGCTTTGGAGTCTGATTTACCGCTTTTTAAATATATTAGAGTTTTGCATGATTTTTCAGAACATAATTTAGATAAACTCCAATCAGACTACTCTTTGCCCATACCTGTAATTACTATTTTTAAATCTACTAATCATGATAAATCCGCAGACTTACCTTTGCAGGAAGTAATGGTCTTGCCTAGAAATAAATTTAGCTATTCTTCCGATATAATTTCATTATTTGATAATATTGATTCATTAGAATTATCTGCTCATAATCATACACTTAAATCCTATCTGGATAATTTAAATAGCCAGATATCACATTCCAAAATGAAACTAGATTTAGGTATAGATGTTGCAGCAGCTAGATTTAAGAGAGAAGATCATGCAGATTATGTCATGAATAATCTTAATACCCGTAGAATAGCCTTTAAGGGATCTTATCATAAATTATTACTTGTATATTTAAATCTTGTTAAAGATCATAATGTTATTTTTCTTGAAGATTTATTTGATGAAGATGAATATGGTGGATGGAATGAACTTCTCAACCAGTCTACAAAAATAAATAAAAAGGTCCAAATAGTTTCAGATGACTTTACAGCTTCAAATATAGAAAGGCTAGAGAAAATAGCACTTTTGGAATCTTCAAATAATGTAGTAATTAAACCTTCACAAGTTGGAACAGTTTCGGAAGTAATTCATTACGCAGCAAGAGCAAGAAAACATGGACTCAATACTACAGTATCATATAGATTCGGTGATACTGAAGAGACTTTTATTTCTGATCTGGCTGTAGGGATAGGAGCAAATTATATTAGAACCGGTTATTTCCAGGGCTCAGAAAATAATTCAAAAATAAATCGACTGATTCAAATTGAACATTCCTTATAATCCAGACAGCTATATTTCATTTCTCGATTTTTCATGATAAAGTCTAAAAGTATATGCAATTAGAAGGCGATAATACTACTTCAGCCAAAGGTCAGGATATAATTTCTGAGCATTATAATGCTACTTTTGTAAAGGATGAAAATAAATTCGGGAATTCCGCATTTGGACTTTTCTTTGCTGGGATTTTTGTATGGTTTTTAGATTCAATACAAGTGATATTAATTGCAATTTCAATTTTTATCGTATTCCATATATTTATTGCCTCTCCACATACGATAGAAGGTCCTTCAATGGAACCTAATTTTTGTGAAGGGGATTTGGTCTTAGCCGATAAGGTCTCTCCGGTATTTAGCGGCTATGAATACGGAGATGTAATTATATTTAGGCATGATTTGGCGAATGATTATATTAAAAGAGTCATCGGTAAACCTGGAGATATTATTAAGATTGAAGATGGCAGTGTTTTCCGAAATGGAGTTAAGCTAATTGAATCTTATTTGCCAGATAGTCGTCCAACTAATATTTTTACCGGTTCAGCTATGTCTGAAGGTGCAGATTATAAAGTACCAGAAGGTAAATTATTTGTTCTTGGCGATAATCGAGAGAGAAGTGTTGATTCTAGAAGTTTCCTATTTATTGACCCAAAAATAAATATCATAAAAGGTAAAATTTCTGCTTTGATATGGCCGGGAAAGGATGCGCGTATTTTTGACCGTAATCAGCTCAAACCAAAAGAGAATTGCAGGAATTAAATTATTAAATTAGCTTTAATACTTCCCTCAAATTATTAATTTTCTTGCTGGAAATAATATTTATGAAGCCAAATTCCTTGGCTTTTTTGTTTCTTTCCTCTGATTTACTTATATCACGTATTTCTCCGGTCAAACTAACTTCCCCAAGGTAGCATGATTTCGCTGGGATGGACTTGCCTTTGTAGGAAGAGATTATAGCAACCGCAATTGCAAGGTCGGCACTAGTGTCATCGATCTTTATACCACCTACAATATTGACATATATATCAAATTCTTCCAGTTTGAGCCCTAATTTCTTGGTTAAAATCGCAATCATCATTTCAAGACGTTTTGAATCATATCCATTTGAAACTCTTTTTGGATATGCAAAGGAAGATTTACTGCAAAGTGCCTGTACCTCAATTATAAAATAAGTATTACCTTCTACATAAATTGAATGGGCCACACCTTCCTGTCCATTCAATTCTCCTGTATAAAACCATTCCAGATTTTTTACTTCCTCTAACCCGCTTGAAAGCATTTGAAATATAGCTATCTCATTGGTACTGCCAAAACGGTTCTTGGTTACACGAAGTACCCTAGTATCATTTTTTCGGTCACCTTCAAAATATAGAACAGTATCTACCATATGTTCAAGTATTTTCGGCCCTGCAATAGTACCCTCTTTTGTTATCTGTCCAATCATAATTACCGAGATATTATTTTTCTTTGAGTAATCGATAATATAATTTGCGCATTCACGTATTTGATTCATTGATCCTGGAAAACCTGATGCGTCAAGAGACCTTACAGTCTGAATTGAGTCAACTATCACAAGGTCATATTCTTTTGATTTGATATGTTTAAGTATCTCCTGTAAATCAGTATTATCTGAAAAATTAGTATTTGAAAAATCTTTTAAACTAGTTATTCTTTTGGCTCTTTTGGATATTTGCTCTATTGACTCTTCACCTGAAATATACAGAATATTAATTCCAGAATTTGCGCAAATCTGAGTTAATAATGTAGATTTACCAATTCCAGGTTCACCAGCAAATAATATAACCTGTCCTTTTAATAGTCCGCCACTTAGTACTTTATTAAACGAATTAACACTTAATGATATTCTATTATCTTCAGTATCGATATCTTCTAGCTTTTTGGAGGTGATGTGAATAGATTTCCCTAAATTCAGTTTTGAGGAGTCAAAGTTATCTCTTACAATTGTATTCCATTCTCCGCAATTGGTGCATTTACCTTGCCATGCAGGGTATATTGCATCACATGAGGTACAGATATATTGTGTTTTTGCTTTGGCCATTATTAAAGAATATTTTACTCTTTTTCTATTAGCCATCCAACCTACTACCTTAATTATTTTAAACTGCTTATAATCTAATATGTCTATAAGCAGAAGGCAGGTTCTTTTGGCCAGAGTTAAAAGATATTTTCATGATTATAATAAATTTACTTTATTCTTGGTTACTGTAATTTTTGTTTTAGGATTTTTTTTCCGTATTTCTAACTTATTTCACCCCGGATTTGAGTTTGATACAATCCAAACCCAATATGCATGGTCCCAAAGTGCATTAGACTATGGTTACGAGAATAAAATTGAGGGTAATTGGGGCCTTTTTGAAATTATTCGTAAGGGTTTTTCATTTATAAATGGATATGGGATTTTCTGGAATGAATATAAAGATTATATGGATTATCTACCCGGGGCATTATTTTTAGGAATGATCTTTGCCTATATCGGGAATTTGCTTGATCCGCTTCTTCCTGGAGGTTCACCTCAAGCTTTTGTAACTGTAATGAAGACCTTTAATCTTTTTATCGACTTAGGTATTGCAATTTTATGCTATCTTATCGCAAGAAGGTATGCCCATTCCTCAAAGGAGAAATCATCTTTTATACTTTCAGTTGTATTTGCACTCCCATCCCTATGGTTTGTATCAAATGTATGGGGTCAATTTGACTCATTAGTAGTACTTCTCGCTGCAATTAGTGTGATACTAATGTATGCAAGAAATAAACATGGTGGAAATCTTGATTTATTCCGGGATTATGGCTTCTGGTCAGGGATTTTTTTTGCAATTGGATTTTGGCTGAAACCATTGATCATCCTACTAATTCCTCTAATTCTTGCTTATCATTTTGCAAATAAAAAAGCGCTGGTAATAAAGTCCGCTCTCTTGAATTCCTTTTTTTGGCTATTAATGGCAATGGGGGCAGGACTACTTGCGGCATACTTTAATTCAAACAATAATTCCTTCACTATTTTGGGTATAATTTTCAGTATACTAATTGGTGTTATTATTTATACATTTAGAATTTCTATAGGGGTTGAAAAACCACTTACAACAATGTATCGCCAGGTATTTGGCTTCTGGTTGGGTTCACTCATCATTATTTTTCTCCCGGTAATAAATAATCCGGCTAAGTTTGTTCAAGTATTATCATTGCCATTAACAAAGGAAAATATCGTTAGTGCAGGAGCATCTAGCTTCTGGTCACTGATTGGTACTACAAATGATGCTTCCACGCCTATCATAAGCCTTTCTGGCATCGGTCCAAGTATAGGCATCATGGGGTTTATTATTTTTGCATCGTTAATGATTTTGATATACTTACGTTTCCAAGGAATTGGAATGGGAAATAATCATTTTCATAGAGGTCTCGAATTAAAAAATATTAGCTTCAAACTTGATGAGTTTATTGAAAGACTTTTCCAGAGAAAGATAAGTTTTGCTAATTTCACGATTTTAATGACATTACTAGGTTCATCGTATTTTTTATTTATTACAAAAATGCATTCAAGGTACTTGATTTGGTCTATTATTTTTTCCCTTTTAGCACTTGCGGCAATTTCAAACAAAAAACATTGGACAGGGTGGTTCGTTATGCTCCTAGTTATGCATTTTGGTTTTATATTAAATCAGTTAGGTGTTTTTAATGCATGGTATCAAACAATACCATGGATAAGTCATGTATTGACAATGATAAATGCCGATGAAGGTAGGCTCTCATCTTTATCTATTTTCCTTGGTTTCCTGGGCTTATATCTGTGGTCCTGGAAATACATTAATCCCAATAGCTCGCTTATACAATATATAGTTCATTAGAATCAGGTAATATTATTCAGCAATCATATATAGCTATGATAATATAGGTATATTTTGATTCAGGTTTCTAGTCTTGACATGGATATGGACGGATGCTATTATCATCACGTTCTTACAAAGATTTATCTGACTCCGTAAGAATTTCCTTCATCTTAAAGCAAAATTAAGAATACGGAACCAAACGGTTCTTGACAATTTAATAGTGGTAGAAATACCTGTTAATTCTAAATTTTTTAATCCTTAATTGAGCTTCTGCGTGTTATGCGCAGAGGTCAAAATCTTTTTTATTGAGAGTTTGATCCTGGCTCAGGATGAACGTTGGCGGCGTGCCTTAGGCATGCAAGTCGTGCGAATTTAACTTGTCTGAAGTAGCAATATGGATGACTTGTTAAGTTAGCGGCGAACGGGTGAGTAATAAGTAGATATCTTCCTTGAAGTTCGGGATAGCCCTGGGAAACTGGGAGTAATACCGGAGATGTAGCAATACCAAAGCAGTAATGCGCTTCAAGACGAGTCTTCTCGATATCAGCTTGTTGGTGGGGTAATGGCCTACCAAGGCTAAGACGTCTAGCTGGTCTGAGAGGATGATCAGCCACATGGGGACTGAGACACGGCCCAGACACCTACGGGTGGCAGCAACTAGGAATATTGGACAATGGGGGAAACCCTGATCCAGCGACGCCGCGTGGAGGATGAAGGCCGAAAGGTTGTAAACTTCTTTTACATGGGAACAATATGAGGGTACCATGGGAATAAGCCATTGCTAACTTCGTGCCAGCAGCAGCGGTGATACGGGGATGGCAAACGTTATCCGGATTTATTGGGCGTAAAGAGATGCGTAGGTTTTTTGTTAAGTCATGTGTTAAAGACCGTAGCCTAACTACGGAAGTGCATTTGATACTGGCAGAATTGAGGTAATCAGAGGAGAACGGAATTCATCAAGGAGCGGTAAAATGCGTTGATATGATGAGGAACACCAATTGCGAAGGCAGTTCTCTGGGATTTACCTGACACTGAGGCTCGAAAGTGTGGGCATCAAAACGGATTAGATACCCGTGTAGTCCACACCCTAAACTATCCCTACTAGGTGCTCGATATGTTGATTTCTCTTCGGAGATTTCCCCGCATATTGAGTGCAACAGCTAACGCGTTAAGTAGGGCGCCTGGGGAGTACGGTCGCAAGACTAAAACTCAAAGGAATTGACGGGGACCCGCACAAGCGGTGGAGCGCCTGGTTTAATTCGACACTAAGCGAAGAACCTTACCAAGGCTTGACATGTAGAGAAGTCTGAGGAAACTCGGATGTGCCCGCAAGGGAACTTTAACACAGTTGCTGCATGGCTGTCGTCAGTTCGTGTCGTGAGATGTTTGGTTAAGTCCATCAACGAGCGCAACCCTCATCCAATGTTATATTACTTTGGAAACTGCTGCGTTTTAACGCAGAGGAAGGTGGGGATGACGTCTAGTCCGCATGGCACTTACGCCTTGGGCTACACAGACGCTACAATGGCCAGTACAGAGGGACGCGAAGTCGCAAGATGAAGCAAATCCCACAAAGCTGGTCTCAGTTCGGATTGAAGGCTGCAACTCGCCTTCATGAAGTCGGAATCGCTAGTAAACGCGTTTCAGCAGTGCGCGTTGAATACGTTCTCGGGTCTTGTACACACCG
>CAZHCC010000018.1:0-12034 GCA_964530975.1 uncultured Candidatus Saccharibacteria bacterium | reverse complement strand
TGCAAGAGATTTGAATGACTCCTGAATCTTCTCAAATCCTCCGGATACTGCTCCCAGTACGATAAGCGGTCCAAATGCAACGGTCATGGAGAATGTAATAAAAGAGGTAAGCAGGTTAATAAATGTTTTTAAATTAATCAAAAAGAGAGCCCATGCCACTACAGCGCTAATAATCTCTGTGCTGCCAAGGAAGCTCGCGACAACTGCACTAATACCAAGTGTTGCAGTAGAGGAACCAAAGGTTATAAAGTAGGAATACACAAAATTGCTGACCCCACCTTCCCATCCAGTCTGAGGCATGATACCTTCCAGTCCCAAGGCTCTCGTATATGCAAGAGATGTTTGAGCGAGAGCAGGGTATAAACCTGCGGAAATATTCTTGGTAACTGTAAGTAAACTATCTGATACACCTGCAAGCTGAAAAGTATTTAATACCGCTGTAATACTTAAATCTCCTCCAGGCTGCAATCTATCCAAAATGGCATAGGAATTTACATATGGACTCATTACAGATGCAACTATGGCATTACCATAATTGACACAGACATCAAAAATAACCGCCGCAATTTCATAATAAAACGTAATAATCAAAAGTGTTACTCCCGCATTAATCATTAACTGAACCAAAGTAAATTTCTCCTCTCCACCGGCAATAGACCCGATCAATATGCTTAATGATGAGAAAATCAGCACAATAACCACAAGAGCATAGGCAAGGTTTACCATAACCTGATTCATTTGGAAAACCGGTGCTAATGAGCTTCGACCGCTTGTGGGATTGTCAGCAGCCATTGTCCTTCCAGTTATATTACTAGCATAATATTCTACTAGTGTACCTGGTTTTGCAAGGTCAACATCGTAAGTAGTACCCGTCGCATTCATAATTCTGCCGGTAGGACCCAAGTCAATAGGGACAAAAGCAGTACTTGTTGAGTCAGAATTTCGGAGTGCGGCAATACTTGGAGCACAGGCACCAAGCATAGTACGACTTACATTAGTGGTTGCTGATACACTCGCAATATCATCTCCGTTTATGACCAAAGCACCGCATTTATTAGCTTCCGCCTGTATTCCACGAAAAAAACCTCCACCAACTGTATCAAGAGACTGTGCTTTGGCTGTTGAGGTATAATCATAAACTGTAAAAAGAGTAGCGCCTATAAATATAATAATTAAGAACTTAATCATTAATGATAAATCATTGCCGCTTGGCAATCCGGCTTTTGCTATTCTTTTGAGTTTTTTAAACCAATTTGATTGCATAAGTATCTTTAATCTATCCCCCCACAAATATTCTAAATAATGATCCGCCAATTCCCTCTTCCCCAAATCCTATAATTTGGATACCAAAAATACTAAGTATTGTTATTGTTAGCAGAATTCCTATTAAAGTCATAATTGCAGAAGTCATTTTCTTTTGATACTCAGCAATTGCATCAGGATTTGTTGAATTAGAAATAATAAGAACCAGATTAATAAGTACAATAAGGAAAGTTATAATTACAGCCAATCCCGATACCAGTCTTACTATAAATGCGACTAAACCGTTTAGTGAATTAGGCAGACACCCAAATAAAGTGTCAGTTCCCTGTACTTCATTACCGAATAAATCAACATCCGTAAAAAGAATTTTAGCTCCGGAAGCACAGGCTCCGCCCACGAGCACATTTGTACCTGTGGATGGTGTCTTACCTTGAACAATATCGAAATATCCAGGATAGAACCAGTATGCAACACCGGTCTTATCATTTCGATTCACTTTACAGGTTGAACCCTCGGGTATAACCTGACGGGTAGAATCGGAAGAAAAAATATCAAGATAGTATATTGCATCCCGGTCCAGCTTACTCGTTTCACTGGCGCCCTGCGAACCTGCCACAGACTTCCAGTATGAATTATCTGTGAACTCAAGAACATTAATTGTTTTAATTGTTGAATAAATTCCCTTGCTTAAGGTGGGGACAGAACTGCCCGTACCATCATTTGAAGGTATGCAGATAAATTGTAGATCTGCTGTAAACCCTTCAACATTTTGTCTATCAGAAGTACCAAAAAGAGTTTTGGAAGATGAAAGCCGACATTCATTTATTTTGCATGAACATCCGACATCCGGCGAATATGTCTCAGTACTTCCGTCGATACTTGCTCCGCCTTGGCCTAAAACAGTACGACCAACTATCATCCTCACACTATAAGGGCAAGTTGTTTGTTGACTATGAGGAGGCATGACTATTCCACTGCCGATCGCAGATGTAGGAATGCTGAAACTTGGGGAAGATGAAGCAAAAATAAATATAAAACAAACTAAAACTAATAGTTTATGAAGATTTTTTTTCATGCTTGACTGACTTACAAAGTTAATGTTTTTTTGTATATAATGCAACATAAATTAAATTTAATATGAATTCACAGTCAATCAAGGTATTGTATATCAAAGGATTATTTGTCGCAATTTTGGGAATAGCAATATTCACTTTCTCATTACTGACAAACTTCCCAATTATATCACCAGTAAATGCACAGAGTTCAAATCTCACCCCTGCAGGTCCTGATGAAAGAGCTGCAGTTCTAAAAGCCTTGCAGTCTCCAAACAATAGTTGTCCGGAACCATTTAAAAAAAGATATGAAGAATTGATTCAAAATCCAGATGCTGAAGTTTATCTTAAAGGTACATTAGTTGTAGCATATGATGACTCAAATCAGCCAATTGCATTGACATGCGCCAATGCATCCAGTTTCCAGAAGATAATTATACGTTCAATTATGATCATCTTCGCATTAGTAGGTATAGTTCTTACATATGCAATAGGTCGTGCTGCCATATTAATGATAACTTCATTCACTAATGCTGAACAATTTGAGACAGGGGTTAAATCCCTTATATCTTCAGTACTCTATACAGTTGGAGTACTTTTCTTCTATACAATCTTTGTATTTGTAGCGGTGGATGTGGTTGGTATAGGAAAAAGCACAACAAGACCGGAATATAATTTATTTTGTTCCAATCGAATTATTTTCAATCTAACTTTTGACAATAATGCACAGTGCTGATAATTTTGGAAATAGATTAGAAATAGTTCTTAAAAAGATTAAGCCTAAATTTTATAAAAAAGGCTTTTATGTAGGAAATAATCTTTTAATAAAGTTTACTTTTGATGGCATTAAGTTATTTCTCTATAAATTAATCTGGATAATAGTTATAATTGTAATGTTACTCGCCATGCTTCTCGGAGGACTTGCCTTAACCCAGAGCTCCCCAAGTACGGTTACAAGTACTATAATCAATTAAATGATTATTTCCGGAAAAGAAGCATCAACAAATCTTTACTCTTCACTTAAATTAAGGGCATCAAAACTCAAGGTAGTACCGACTCTTGCTGCAATCCTGATAGGAGGAAATCCCGCATCCAATACTTATTTGAGAATTAAACAGAAGAAATTGACGGAATTGGGGCTAGGATTTAAGTTAGTTAATCTGCCAATCATTGCTTCGGAAAATGATTTACTCTCCGTTATTGAAGAATTAAATACAAATCAGGCAATTACCGGGATTATTCTTCAATTGCCATTGCCGGAAACCATGGGGGAGCAAAAAATGTTAGATTTTATACTTCCTTCAAAAGATGTAGATTGTTTGACAACTATTAACCTTGGTAAATTTTTCGCTGAGAATAATTCTCTATTTCCAGCAACTGCAAAAGGTGTAATAAGATTATTTAAATATTACGATATCGATTTGCAAAGTAAAAAAGTATGCGTAATTGGCCGAAGTAATTTAGTAACAAAGCCTTTGGCACTTGCACTAACTATGAGTAATGCAACTGTTACTGTCTGTCACTCCAAAACACTAAATTTAAAACAATGCACTTTAGAGTCTGATATCGTTATTACAGGTATGGGGAAAGCAAATTTTTTGACTAAAGATTATTTTAGAGATGGACAGATTCTTATAGATATTGGTACATCTATAGTTTCGAATAATAGTTTATCCGGTGATATTGATTTTGAAAATGTCTCAAGAATGGATATAAAAATAACTCCTGTTCCAGGAGGCGTTGGTCCGATGACAGTTTACGGACTTATTGAGAATCTAATTCTACTCGCAGAAAGAGAACAAACTCAAATATAGATGATTAAAATACTTTCACAAAATATAATAAATAAAATTGCAGCAGGAGAAGTAGTAGAGAGACCTGCATCAGTTGTGAAAGAATTGATAGAAAACAGTATCGATGCCGGTGCAAAGGAGATACAAATATTTATTGAAGAATTCGGCACCAAAAAGATACAAGTAATTGATAATGGATTTGGTATTTCAAAATCAGATTTCAAAAACTTATTTCATAAACATGCTACTTCCAAAATAGAAGCCATAGAGGATTTGGATCAAATCCGAAGCTTTGGCTTTCGAGGTGAAGCCCTCGCATCTATTTCATCAGTCTCCGAAATTCATCTTCAAACCCGACATGCAAGCGATGATATTGGAAGTGAAATAATTTCGATAAACAGCATAATTGAACAAAACAAACCAAGTTCAATAATATCCGGCACAAATTTAAGGGTCATGAAATTATTCGGGAATATCCCGGCCAGGAAAAAGTTCCTGAAATCGAAATCTACAGAGAATAAAAAGATTATTGAGATAATTAATAAATTCCTAATCGCAAATCCTGATATTTATTTCAAATATAATATTGACGGGAATGAGAAAGAATTTATAGCAGATGACCCGGTCAATAGAATCTCAAAAGTGTTAAAAATCAATGCCGAAAATTTAATCGTAATAAATATTGATTCGAAAATTAAAATCTCAGGTTTATTAATCCATCCTAAAGTATTCGTCAAAGGTAAAGATTTACAACATATATTTGTTAACTCACGAATTATTAATGACATAATTATAATGAAAGCAATTAGGGATGGCTATGATAATTTCCTGATGAAGAATCAATATCCGGGATTTGTATTATTTATTGATTTACCCCCGGAAAGTGTAGATATTAATGTACACCCGCGTAAGACAGAAGTCAGATTTGAAAATTCCTCCGAAGTTTATTCATCGGTTAGATTCGGCATAAATAATACCTTGATGAAATATATTAGTTCTCAGACTCGAACTAAAATCGCAGCGGAATCATTTCAAGAATACAATTCTGATCTTCAGAAGAAAATTTCTGAACCAAATCAAAAATATATATCGGATAAGAACTCTCACTCAAAAATTGCGGAGGAATTTGAAAATTTTTTAAATAAAAAAACTCATAACGGATATGCAGATAATCTTCAAGCTCCAAATAGAGTTTTGCTTACTCAAAAGGCATTGGAGTTCAGTGAAGAGATTATACAAGTACCTCTTTCGGAGATGAATATGAAGAAGACCCATAGTCAACTGAATCTCGATCTTGAAAATGCTACCCAGCTTTTGAATTCTTATATAATTACCTCAAACAATAACGAAATACTGATGATTGATCAACATGCTGCTTCTGAAAGATACTTTTATGAAAGATATTTAAAAAATTTAAAAAATAGAATAATTGATTCTCAATTGCTTTTATTTCCAGAGGTATATTCATTTGACCAATGTGATATAGATGTAATATTAAAATATACAAGTAAATTTGATAATTTAGGATTTACAATTGAAGAGTTTGGCAAAGATCAAATCAGAATCTCCAGAGTTCCAGCATTTATAAAACTTAAGGATTTTGACAGGGTGTTTAAAAGAATTATTTCAGATATTCTCGAAAATGAAGATATTTCAAATATTGAAGAGAATATTAATCATGAAATAGCAGCGATGCTTGCTTGTCATACTGCTGTAAGATTTGGAGATAAACTTTCAAAGGAGGAAATTCATAAAATCCTGCACAATTTGCTTCTTTGTGACGATCCATATAATTGTCCTCATGGACGTCCAATTATTCAGGATCATACCCAGTACGAAATTGAGAAAAGATTTAAAAGGTGTGGTTTATAGATTATTTACAAGGATATCCTTTACGCTGTAGATGCCAATAACCAGAAGTTGTGCCATCAGGCTTTCCATCTGCATCTACATGATGTATAACTGCTCCAAATAATGGGTCCGGGAATCCGGGTACATTTGGCCAATTGCTGCAATGATAGGATACAAATCCCTTCCTGACAGCATAAATAGGAGCACCATGATAACTTGCCATATCGACAGCTCCCCCGCCATGCCATCCCTGAGTTACAGTAAAGGGAGACATAGGCATAACAGTAAGTTGATCTTTCTTTGAGCCTCTAATATATTCGTCTGTATTAACCTGTTTGCCACCTACAGTATATACGAAATGGAGATGAGACCCTTTGGAAGGAAATTTATCAGGCTCATAATAATACCATTGTGAACTTAGACCAGCATACCTCTGACAATAATCATTAGTCCGTACCGGGGACAGACTAGAATCATATATACTGCAACTTAAACCTGAACGTCCCTGGAAACCGATAACCTGCCCTGCCTGTACTAATGTATTGGAAGGGGGTAAGTTGGTTAAGGCCGCCATAATACGGACTCTCTCCGCTTCTATATTTTTGATTGTTTGATCATTTTCATCTTTTCGATCCTTTAGAGTCTCCTGATTAGATTGTGATAATTCTAGTAATTTTTGTTTATTTTCTTTTTGCCATTTTAAAGCATTTTGCTGATTTGAGAGATTGTCATTCCTTGCCATCACCTGAGATTGTAATTCTATTGCAGATTTCTGTTTTTCATCAATTTCTTTTTTCTTAGCGATAACTTCATCTTGAAGCTTCTGTACTTCCTGCAAATCTGCTTTAATTAACCGTATAGTAGACCGTTCCTTTTCCTGAGAAATTGCCGATTGCTGGAAATCTATATTAGCTTCCAAAAAAGAAGCACTATTAAGCGACATTTTATATAAAAGATTTAAAGTTGATTTAAGCTCAATCTGCTTTTGTACTAATTGGTCTTGTACTTCACTTAGCCTTAACACAAGTTTCTTTTGTTCCTCATTAAGAATTTGCACCTCTAATGTAAGCTTTTGAAGCTCTAATTCCAAAGCTTCAATTTGTAATTCATTTCGCAGGATATTCCTATCAATACTCTTCGTTTGTTGAGCAAGTGAAGTTTGATTTTGTTGCTCCTTTAGGATTTGTCTATTAAGTTCCTCTTGCTGTTTTCTAAGCTCTTTGAGTCTTTCCTCAGCCTTTTTTAAATCTTCTGAAAGATTCGTACTGCTTTGTGCTTGAACCCTAATCGGTTTAATAGGAAAAAGTAATACAGAAAAAACTGTAAAAAATACAATAAGTAAAATAAATATTTTTTTGAAGGCAGATAACATATATTTATTGCTCATTTAAATATTACTACTTTCTCACATATCTTAATATAGCGAAAAAACTACTTAATGCACCAACAAATGCACCTATTAACATTGTCATCAGATATAGATCCAGAACTAGTTTCAAATCAATACTTGGCCATGGGACCTCCCCGAAGAAATTGGTTAGCCTCGGGATAAAACTTTGTGATGAATTAACAATTAGTTTTTGAAAAATCAATATAAGTGATGTGGATAGAAAAGCCCCAATTACACCATAAAGTATTCCATCAAGTACAAATGGAAGTCTAATAAACCATCCATCAGCCCCCACCAAATCCATTATTTCAATTTCGCGCTTATGGTAATTTATTGCCAGTTTTATCGTTATAAAAATTAATATAGAAGAAATAACAAAAAGGAAAGCTGTAATTAGTCCTCCCGCAACGGTAATAAGCCGATTTGCGTCCTTAATGAAATTAGCCTGTTCCTGATCAAAGGAATACCATGAAGTTCTATCAAGATTTTTATTATCTACAATATTCTTCATAAAATGCTCATCTTTCTCTAAAAACTTAATTAATTCAGTAAGTTTTTCCTGAGAATCTGCATATACAAAAGTGACTACAGGTAAAAAGCTTTTGGCATCCTGGTTTAAAAGTGAATTTTGTAAATCGGGATCTGAGTATCGTTGAGCAAAATCAGTTTTACTAAATTCAATATCCTTTACCGATACTTCGCGAGTCAAACCTGTAGAGTTCACTAATGATTCAAACTCTTTTGCCTGTGGCTCAGTTAAATCCCCCCTAAGGAAAATGACAAGTCCTGGTTTACTATCGACATATTTTGCTAATTCATATGAGCCATAAAATGATAATCCAACAATTGAGACTATAAAGAAAGAGAGTGTCATAACGACAATAGATGCAAAACTTAATCCAAAGTTTCTGTACATATATTGAAATGCTATTATGATTGCTCTATATAATTTCGTCATCTTAGTATATTAATACAAATATAATTATTTATGATATCCACCAACATTATCTCTAATTAACCTTCCTGCCTCAAATCCAATGACTCTTTTATTTAAAGAATCAACAATCTCTGTATCATGAGTAGCTACAATGACTGTTGTGCCCCAATTATTGATTTTATTTAATAATTGAATAATATCCCAAGCATTATTCCTATCTAAATTACCGGTTGGTTCATCTGCAAGAAGTACTTTTGGCTCTGTTACTATCGCGCGGGCAATAGCGACTCTTTGTTGCTCACCACCAGAAAGACTGTCAGGGAAACTATTACGTTTATCTGCAAGTCCAACTAAATCCAAAACATATTCAACGGATTTTTTGATTTGCACACTCGTTCTTCCACTCACTTCAAGCACAAAAGATATATTTTCATAAACAGTCCTGGCTGATAGAAGTTTAAAATCTTGGAATACTATTCCTAGTTCGCGTCTATACCTTGCTAGATTCGCTCCTTTAAGCTTTTGGATTTTAAGATCATTAAATACGACATCTCCCGAAGTCGGTGTTTCCTGTTTAATAAGTAAACGTATTGCAGTTGATTTTCCGGCGCCTGATGGACCGACAAGAAATACAAATTCACCTTCAGAAACCTCGAAGGAGACATCATCTAATGCAAATTTGCCATTAGAATATTTCTTTGTAACGTTATTTAATGCTAACACTTTTTGAAGTTGAAATATTGGTTATTAGCCAAATTACCTTATCAAAATATAGAACATCTTACAATTATGGCTTTGGCCCTTCCGCTATCAATCTAATTTGAATTCTATTGGAATCTACGGGTACCCTGCGTAAGAATTCAGGCATTGCAGATGGCGAATATTCAAATTCATGACTCTTAATATTTGGTGTTGATTGAATTTCCTGAGTTGATTCACTAAGGGATTTTCCGGATATATTCTTTTTTATTTCCTCGATATTAATTACTGGTCTTACAATTCCATTTGCCATTACTTCAATAGTGATCTTACCTGGTGTAGAACTGATTACTTTGGCTGAGGAATTAAACAATTTCTCATCTAAATAATATCCTGAAGGGATAATATCTTTCTTAATTTCATCAAGCACAACTTGTATTTGTTCTTTTGGGAAGCCATCCACAATTCCCTTTGCACTAATATTTGTATTAATTACTTCCGCCTCAGTACCTTCTTTATCTGTTTCCACATTTAACTTTTCCATAACAAAGCTTGAGTCCGAAATGATAAATTTTGAATTATAATTAGTATTTCCTTTAATCTTACCAATCAATATATTCTTCAAATCATTTGATGCTTTCTCTTCGACTGCCTTGATGTCAGCTGCGGAAACAACTTTAACAGTATTTTTGGGAGTTCCACCACTTATTGCTTCAATGTTGGAAGCAATTATCTCAGTTGTAGAATTGAAATTCGCTACTTTGAATCTTCCAGTATTAATAGCAAGATTATAATTTTCACCAATATCACTTGCTGTAATTTCATAATCATTTATTGAGTTGCCAGGTCCCAAATTAAGATCATTAACAGCGGTAAAAACCAGACCATTACAAATAGCGGAAACACATGTTATTACTGTTCCTTTCTTAAGTTCCTTGATCTCAGGAGTTGCATTAAAAATTGTTATTCTTCCTTTTGCCTTTTCACCCACAGTTTTTTCGCCTGTTGTTGCCTGATTGGCTGATACGGCATCAGTTTCTTCAAGCTTAGTAATTTTGAAATTACTTGAAGAGTCTATGCTTGCTTCAATTTGTCTACTTGCGGTAACATTCTTGTATTCATATTTGATATTAACACTATATAGGCTTGAAAAATTTAAGACGGCATATATTCCTATTAGCACCAAAAATAATGGCAAAAAAACTAAAACTGTCACTGGGAATCCAAGAAATGACCCTAGAATATATAGGTACTTTCGTTTGGAATTAATATTTTTCGAATTAGGGGTAACTTTGAAATTGATTTCCGATGGATCAGGAATTTTTTGACGATTGGTTGCTTGCAAAAATCCCGCACCCCTTCGAGAAATGATATTCCTCTTACTTGGATTTTGAAAATGCCTTCCATTAGTGGATAATTCTAATTTTCTACTCACACTTCGAACCTTAATTCTGTTAATAGAAGCTTTCCCAGACAAATTTGAAATTTTTCTCTTTATATTCGCAAAGAAATTGGATGAAATTGTTTTGATTCTCGTGCCACTAATACTTAGACTCTCATGAATTCCATCAGGAATTCTTAAATTAGTAGGTACTGAAACTAGTTTTTTTTTTGATCGCCGATATCGGCTCCGGATTGGAATGAAAGATTCTTATTTTCATTACTTGTACGGCGCATTCTTACAGTACTCTTTTTAGCATTTTCAGAGAAATTTTCCAAATTACTATCTTTGCCGGTTAGCTCAGGAATTTCCTCTATATCCTTTTGAATTTGTTCCTGCATTGAGTCAATCTCTGAATCTTCCACACGTATTCTAATCTGAGGAATTTCAATAAAATCCGTATTATTTTCAATATGTATCAGGGTTTCATTATCTTGAGCAAAATCATTTTGAATATTTTCTAGTTCTATTTCAGGTTTATATTGAATCTGGTCAATAATAATTTCATCCGTCACAGGCTTAATTAATTCCTGTATTGAAATTTTAGTTTTATCAACAATAATTTCTGCTGGTTCTTCTTTCTTATCAGGCTGGTAATATACTCTATTTTTATGTTTCTTTACGAATTCAAATTTAGTTTTTTGAGCCTGTTCCCAAAGTATATCTGTTATTTCCCCGACTCTTGAGACAACTATAAGACAAGCCTTTTGCGCTAGACTTGACCCGTTGCTATCGAGAGTCACAAGTACCAGAAGTTTGTTTGATTTATCAACAACTCTCTTGATGAGTTTAAGTCCAGAAATTGATGTAAATAATGAAGCCCGATCGGGAACAACAAGACATACTCGATCCGATTTGGATGCAAGTATCTTTTCGAGTATAAAAGTTATTTCATTGTCTGTATCAATAAATATTTTTGCTGAGTCCATAATTAATCCAAATTTTCAATTATCTCTAAACTAAATCTTGCAATACTTGAGGGAGTCACATCATCAACCGAAGACAAAAGCCCTGCATTATCCGTAATTCCATCTAAATCTTTTGGGTAAAGGAAATTCACTTTAGGCGATCGGTTAAATGGCAATTCCTTTGTCCATGGAAATTCAATTAATGATCCTTTAATTTCTGGTAATAAAGAGCCACCTCCACATATATACATATTATGTGGAAATCCGTTAACATATTCTAAAAATTCTTCTAGTCCAATTGCAACCTGATAAGTCCATAATGAAATATCTTTTGCAATCGCACTACGAACTTCCGCCGTTCTGACATCGTTCAATTCACCTTTGGAATATTTAATTTTGAATTCTTCGGCTTCATTCAAAGTAATTTTAAGATCTGAAGCAATTCTTTTGGTAAAAACCCTGCTACCAAAAGAAACCATATGAGTACCAATTGTAACGCCATTTTGTACTAATGCTATGTCTGTCGTCCCACCCCCAATATCAATAATCAGCCCGGAATATGATGAATCTCTGGCTCCAATAATAGCCCGGGAAATTGCAAAGGGTTGGGGGACTATCCCCATCAACTTTACACCTATTGAATCGGTAATATTTTTTAGATAATTCAGGCTGTCATTCAGATGGAGTTTGTGTTTCTCGT